>JBAMMJ010000153.1:0-23551 GCA_039793825.1 Verrucomicrobiota bacterium
CTTTTCCAGCCGCTGGTTTCTCTTTTCCAGCCGCTGGTTTCTCTTCCGCTTCGGCTTCTTCTTTCTTTTCCTTGATCATCTCCACCTGGTCTGCGGCAGGGGTTTCTGCTGCGGCTTCTAATGCGGCTTTTTCCTGTTCTTCAGTTATTGGCGCCGCAACGGCTACGACCGTGATAGATTTATCGCCAAGGATTTCAACGCCGGGCGGTGGTTGAATCTCGCCGATATGTATTGCCTTGCCGATCTCAAGGTTTGTTACATCAATAGTGATGTAATCTGGAATATCCTTTGGTAGGCAGCGAACTTTTACGCGGTGCAACACGTGTTCAAGTATGCCGCCGCCGGTCTTTACACCGATAGCCTCGCCGACGGTTTCAATCGGCACCACGACGATTACTTTTTCGGTTTCGGAGACCTCGTTAAAGTCAACGTGCAAAATCTTGCGTGTGAGCGGGTGGTGTTGCACCTCTTTTACAAGCGCAAGCCGCTTGGGGTTCTGGTCGCCCTCAACCTGCAGGTCAACGAGCAGGTTTTCTGAGTGCGAATGATGCACAAGGTCTTCAATTTCCTTGCTATCAACTTCAAGATTTTGCGGCTTGATATGCCTGCCATAAATCACAGCCGGCACGCGCCCAGCCGCATATATCTTTTTGACTCCGTTTCGCTTTGTGAGCGTTCTCGGATACGCTTTTAATGTTACCGATTTCATCTTTTTATAACTACCGCTTTATTAATTATGCACTAAACAATATTCAAATTGACGCGATTTTCAACCACATCTTACGCCATCATACTCAAACAACGACGACACGGATAAATTCTGTTCAATCCGCCGTATCGCCTCGCCGAGCAGACCGGCGACCGAAAGCGTTGTAATGTTCACGCCTTCAATCGCAGAACGATATACACTATCAGTTGTTACCAATTCGTCAATACAAGATTTTCGCAATCTTTCAATCCCAATGTCATTCAAAACCGTATGAACCACGCAGGCATAAACATTTTTTGCGCCCTGTTTCTTCAAAAACTCAGCCGCGCTTACGAGCGTCCCGGCAGTTTCCGTTAAATCGTCCACCAACAAAACGTTTTTATTAGCCACATTGCCTACCAGTGACAGAGGCGAGACCTCCCACGGAGAGACCCGACGTTTGACAACAATTGCAAGCTCGGCGCATAAAACTTGCGCGTAAGCATTTGCCATCTTAACGCCGCCAACGTCCGGACTCACCACCACAAGGTCGCTAATTTTCTTTTTCTTTAAATAGTCATACATCACCGGCGCCGCATATAGATGATCCACAGGGATATCAAAAAATCCGACAATCTGTTGCGCGTGTAAATCCATTGTTAAAATGCGGTTTGCCCCTGCGGCAACAAGCAAATTCGCCACCAACTTCGCCGTGATTGGCACGCGGGGCTGGTCTTTCCTGTCCTGCCGCGCGTAACCATAAAACGGAATCACCGCCGTTATCCGCGATGCGCTTGCCCGCTTCAAAGCGTCAATCATTATAAATAATTCCATCAGGTTATGGTTCGCCGGCGGGCTGGTTGATTGCACAACAAAGACATCCTCTCCGCGAACATTTTCGCCAATCTTGACGCGCGTTTCACCGTCGGGAAACGTGTCCACAGCGCAGTTGCCAAGTGGCACGCCAACCTTCTGGCAAATCGCCTCAGCAAGTGGGCGATTGGAATTTCCACTAAATATCTTCACGACTTAATTTTGTTTCTAACAGGCAAAAACCTGAAAATAAGATAAAACTAATCTGGTTTATCAAATTCTTTAAACTTAAAAAAGAAATGCCCCGCCATCGGAGCCACAATCTACAAACCTTTAATTTAACAACAAAACTTTAAACTTCAAGAAAAATTTTTAACCTTAATCTACTACCTGAATCATTAACATTGAACTTAACGATTGATTAAAAAAAATAACCACAGAGTGCACAGAGATTCACAGAGAAAAAACATTTTAAAGAACGCTGATAATCAATCTTCTTCGGTCTTTAATATGACGATTTTTTTGACCCTGTCGCTAATCACGTTTAAGAGGACACCTTTTTTCAGGTTGGCAGATTTGATTGCCTCTCTAAATTCTCGCACCGACCCAACCGGGGTCTGGTTGACATCCGTTATAACGTCGCCGGGTTTTAAACCCTGCAAATCTGCCGGACTGCCCGATTCAACCTCTGTTACTATTACGCCCCTGGTATATTCCACACCGTAATTATCGGCTAAATCTTTTGTTAGAGTTTGAATAGTTAAACCAAGCTTTTGATTTTCCGATTTCTCCGCATTTGAAGAATGCGATGGAGTTGGAGTGAAAGAGTTTGAATCGTCCGGGAACGGCTCGGTTTTTATTTTTACCTTTACAGGTTTGCCGTTTCTTATGACATCAAGTGTAACGATATTGCCTATCTTCTTATTACGGATTTCGTCCTTTAATTGCTGCGCGGTGTTGACCTGTTTGCCATCAATTGCAGTAATAACATCGGCTGGTTTCAAATCTGACTTTGAGGCTGGACCGTCGGGGTGAATCGCGCTTACAACGACCCCTTCATCGGTCCCTTTAATAAAATTCCTGTATTCTGGCGCATCGGTTAACGAGACGATAGAAATGCCAAGCCACGGTCTTGTGAATTTGCCTTCTGTAATCAGTTTTTCGGCAACCTCTCTGGCAAGGTTAATAGGGATGGCAAAACCGATCCCAGTGCGCAATCCACGTATAAGCGTGTTTATGCCGATGACTTCGCCATTTATATTCACCAGCGGACCACCGCTGTTGCCGGGGTTAATGCTCGCGTCTGTCTGTATAAAATCCTGGTCCATCGCCGGGTCCGGTATTATCTGGGAGCGTCCTTTTGCGCTAACGTGTCCAATAGTAACCGTATATTCAAGGTCATACGGGGCTCCAATGGCAATGACGAATTCACCGACGCGGACCTTTGAAGAATCGCCCAATTTCGCCACTTTTAACCCTTTAACATTCGGGTCTTTAATCTTCAAGACCGCAATGTCAGACCTGGTGTCAACCCCCCGGACCTCAGCGTCAAATTCGCGACCGTCTTTTAATCTTATTCGGATTCTCTCGGCATCTTCAACCACGTGACTGTTAGTAAGGATATAGCCGTCTTCGCGAATGATAATACCCGACCCCTGACTTGTGAATTGTGGTTGTCGCCTCGGTTTTGGCAGCTGTGGTGGTTCGCCAAAAAATCTGCGTCTGAATTCCTTTGGAATTAAATCCCAGAATCTAAACTCATAGCTATCAAACTCAAATACAAACCCGCTTCTTCGCGAAACCTTTATAACAACAACCGAAGGGCTTACCTTTTCAGCAACTTCTATAAATGCCTCGTTCAACTTGCGAGCCAGTTCAATAGGGGTCATCTCCCCTATCGCCGGCAATAAACCACAAACAATCGCAATTAGAGAAACAGTTTTTATCGCTCTCGCAGTCTTCATAAACTCTATAAACAGTCCTTAACCATCGTTCGGCTTTTTTGATTAATTTGAATCAAATTAATCCTCTATGTTCAAAAAATCAACGAGGCTTAATAGATTTTAAATTTTAGTTTTAATGATTTATATTGATTCCGAAACATTTACAGAAAATTGGTGTCATATCTCAAAAGTATGAATATTGACTATAATGGGCAGTAAATGTAACCTATTTGGTAATATTTGTTGATGGCAAAATTTGGGATTAATTTATTTAAATAAAATGCTTGAAATAATTGAGAGATTAAAAGCGTTACAGGATTGCGACGACCAGATATTAAAGACTAAAGATGAATTGGCGCGGATACCGGTTGACCAACGGGTAATAACCGAGAGGTTGGATTTTATTCATTCTCAGGTGGAATCTACACGCAAAAGAATTAAAGAATTAGAGTCCGGCAGAAAAGAATGTGAACTGGAGGTAGCTCAAAAAAAGCAACTTATTGATAAGTACTCAATTCAACAATATCAGACCAAGAAAAATGATGAGTACCGCGCCCTTGAAAACGAAATCCGCATAACAAAAGACGAAATAAGAAAAATTGAAGACAGAGAACTTGAATTGATGGAGCAAATTGAGAAATTGGAAAAGGAACTCAAAGAACTCGTAAAGCAGGAAGAGATAATCAAAAAAGAAGTCACCGAGCAGCTTGCGGTGTTAAAAGCCAATGAGGAACGACTTTTAAATGAGTTAGCTTCACTGGAATCACAACGAAAAAAACTCGCAGAAGCAGTGGATGCCGGAATGCTGCTGCGATACGAGCGGATTTTAAAGAACAAAGGCGGCAGGGTTGTGGTGGGAATAGACCGGGGGGTGTGTGGCGGCTGTCATATGCGTCTGAGCAGACAGCTGGTAGTAGATTGTAGGGCGCAAAATCAGGTCTGCTTCTGCCCCAACTGCGGACGGATTATCTATTATTCGCCAGAAATGGATGTCGCTGTTGCGGATTAAATCAAATCAAAACGGTCTTTTGAAAACCTATGAAAAGATTAAAAATAATGATTGCTGTGTTGCTGTGCGCTATAACAGTGCTCTCTATTTTAATTACCGGCTGCAAAGAAAAGAAAGTGGAAGAACCGGCTATTGTTCCGATTGACATTAATACCGGAAGGCTCATCCAGCACGAGGGCGTAAAATATTATGTCCCAATGGAAGCAGGTAGCCATTCCGACGCGCCGGGCGAATTTAGATTTGAATGTGAAGGACTCAGACTAATCGTTTCTAAAAAACAAATTTATGTTAATGGCAAAAAATACGGCTCGGTCAAAGAAGGCGATGTAGTCTCTTTTCTGAATAAAGGATATGTTTTTGTCAACGGACAGTTACGGAAGCCAGTGGAGTAATCAGCAAGAATAAGTTATTTCCATTTACGTGCAAAGCCCGGCATTTTGGGTTTTCAAACAATTAAAACTAACCAATTAAATTTCAATCGTATTAATAAATTCTTGAAATTTGACCTGATATTCTTAAGCGCCTGTCCGAGACATCTAACTATTTATAAAAATGGGTAGGCAAAATCACAATCCATTCTGAATCTTATCTCTCCAAAACCGGAGCAAATTAACTTGCTAACTTTGCTGACCGGGGTTAACCGCCTCAACAGTCTTAAAATCAACGTAGCCTGTATAACCGCCTTCGGCTTCAATGATCAATCTATAAGGCACATTGGGTTGTAGCGGTTCTGGTCTTGCCTTGGGTATGGCAGGTTTCATACCCGGAATCGGCATTCCATAGATAATCATCTTTGTGGCGCGGGAGGCGCTATCTGAAATCATATGCCATACCGGACGTGGAAATTTATTTGTTTCTGCATCGGCTTTTAAAACGACTTTGACAGATTTAAGCCGATATTTGTTGTCTAAAAGGAACGACACAGGATAAACGTCAGGGTTGACCCGAGATGGACGTCCGGGACGAATTGATGGAGTTATTTGAATCGGTTCTTTTCGGAAAAAGTTGTTCGTATACAAATATGCCCCAACAAACACTAAAAGTATGCAAATCGCTATAATGTTTCTTTTCATCATATTCTCCAATTCTTTAGACGCAGTTTGCAGTAAATAAGTTTCATAAAACTTCTTATAAAATTTAGACGCAAAAAAATTAATTTAATTCAAAATCAGTTAAATAAACCCTGCCATCGGAGCGTCAAAAGGATAAACATAAATAGGGTAAATGACTATGAAACGATTACTGAGGGAGAAAAAGAGCGGCGGATTTACGTTGATTGAACTACTTGTGGTTATTGCAATTATCGCGATTCTTGCGGGGATGCTTTTGCCAGCGCTTGCAAAGGCAAAAGAAGCAGGGAAAAAAATCGCCTGCACAAATAACCTCCGCCAGTTAGCGCTATCGCTGTTGATGTATGCCGATGAAAATGAAGACTACTTCCCCAGAAGGCTTGCTCCAACAACACCGCCGGGCGCATGGCCAGCCGTTTTACGGGAAGGATATAAAGACCTCAAGGTGCTGGTATGTCCGAGCGACGGACTGAATCCCGCAACTATATCCAGTTCTCCAAATCCTGCTGACGCACATCCGCGAAGTTATATTATAAACGGCTTTAACGACTATTTTGAATCAACATTAACCAATGTTACAATTGGCAATCTTTCCGCGATTATTGGGCTATCAATGCGGCAGAGCGCCATAAAAGAACCCTCAAACACAATTGTTTTTGGTGAAAAAGAAACTACCTCAATGCACTATTATATGGACTTTATGGAGACTCAGGCTGGAAACGATTTTGAAGAGGTTGAGCAAAGCCGTCATATGGGTAAGACAGGTAACAGCGGCGGGGGCGGCTCAAACTATGCCTTTGCCGATGGTAGCGTAAGGTATTACAGGGCAGGCAAGACGCTATATCCGCTAAACCTCTGGGCTGTTACCGATAAATGGCGCGGTAAAGGAACCTTACTTGTGCCGTAAAAACCAGGTATCGCGCCTCTCAATAACCCGGCGAGAGTTATCCATTAATCACCATTTCATATTCTCCCAAACAATCGGATATTAAACTTACTATTTGCCTATAAGGCTTGCAGAATTTAATTTATTCTTGATGTCATTGGCAAGATGGGAACATTTTGAGCATAAAGGCGATATCGGGATACGGGGCTTTGGAATTAGCGTTGAGGAGGCTTTTCAAAACACCGCGCTTGCAATGACCGCGGTCATAACAAACCCCGAAAAAATTGCCTTTCAACAACTCGTTGAGATAAACAGCACAGCGCCTGATCTTGAACTACTACTTGTTGAATGGTTGAACGCCGTTCTGTGCGAAATGGATATAAGAAAGATATTATTTGGAAAATTTGAGGTTAAGATTGAAGGCGATAATTTATTTAGCAAATGTTGGGGAGAATGCATTGACGTGCAAAAACATCAGCCTGCCGTTGAGGTAAAGGCGGCTACCTATTGCCAGCTCAAGGTTGAAAGGCGTTCAGATGGAATATGGACCGCCCAATGCGTTGTTGACGTGTAACGCGCTGGTGTCAGTCTATTATTGCTTTTTTATGGAAATTCTGAAACAAGTTATTAAATGTTTGCGCTCAGGAAAATAGCGGCGATTGCAATAGCGGCATTTACCGTCACATTGGCGGCAACTGCCGCTATCTCTCTTGGTCCGCTTTATAATAAATCCGAGTTAACGCTCTCGGAAGGATGGCGCTCGGAATGGTTTGGACCATTATTTTACCACGAATTAAACGAAGAAACCGAAACAATTGCCGTTCCACCTCTATTCTCATATTTCAAAAACGACTCCGTTGATTATAGCGGCTTTGATATAATCTATCCAGCGATTGGATATAGACGTTATGGAGACGAATTCAGATATCATCTTTTCCAATTCTTTAGTATTTCAGGAGGTACCACAGGCGATAACGAATCCTCGCGCAGATTTACAATCTTTCCATTTTATTTTCATCAATGGTCTCAAATCCCCGAAGAAAACTACACGGCTTTTGTGCCGTTTTATGGCACATTAAAAAATCGGTTGTTGTGGGATGAAGTAAATTTCATTCTGTTTCCACTCTATTCAAAAACAAAGAAACGCGATGTGATAACGGAAAATTATCTTGTCCCAATTTTCCATATCAGGCGCGGGCTTGGCTTGAAAGGCTGGCAGGTGTTTCCAATCTATGGCGAAGAACATAAAAGCGCATTTTCATTTACAAACAAATATGAAGAGGTTGAAATATCGCCCGGGCATAACAAGAGATTTGTATTCTGGCCTTTATATCTTGAATCAACAAGCGGCATCGGGACAACCAATCAAAGCTTCCAGAGGGCAATATTGCCATTTTTCTCCTATCAGGAGTCTGAGTTGCGACGCTCAATTACAGCCCCCTGGCCAATTGGCTTAACGTTAACCAGAGACGATGAAAAAAGATACCGTGAAATCGGCGCTCCCTGGCCATTGATTGTTATTGCGCGAGGAGAAGGAAAAACTATCACAAGGTTCTGGCCGCTTTATGGCGCGGCATCAAACCCATATAAAGTTAGCAATTTTTACCTCTGGCCTGCATACAAATACAACTTTTTACGAACGCCAAGCATGGATGTGGAAAAAACGCGGCTATTTTTCTTCCTGTATTCGGATGCGATAACAATCAATACAGAAAGCGGCGACGCCTCGCGCCGAACCAGCCTCTGGCCATTGTTCATTCAGAAAATTGACAACGATGGAAAAGAACGACTCATCTCTCCGGCACTGCTTGAACCAATTTTCCCCTCAAGTTCCGCAATCGCGCGCAATTACTCACCGCTCTGGGGACTCTGCAGAGAAGAAAAGAACCCCGCCCAGGGGAAATATTCAAAATCGCTTTTCTGGAATTTATTAAGAGAAGATAAAAATAAGGACAAAGAAAAATCCTCTTTTTTGTTTGGACTGTTTCAGTATGAAAAGAGCGCTGAATCTAAAAAAGTCAAAATATTTCACATCACTGTAACGGAAAAAAAGGCTGAAAAAACGAAAACAACTAAACAGGATGCAAATTGAAGATAATAATTGGTATTTTTAGAAATAATGCAAAAAATGGTGCGCGGTACAAGACTCGAACTTGTGACCCCTACCGTGTCGAGGTAGTGCTCTAGCCAACTGAGCTAACCGCGCATCACAGCATTAATTACCCAAAATTTTATCCAACTTCATCTATAAATCAAGAGAAAATAACAGTAATTTTTTATAAGAACATTTTTAAAAGCCCCATTTAACTCTCAATAAAGTTGTCTTCTATATGTGTTTACAATCAATCGCTTCCTGTCGCTGCTCTTTCTATAATGGAATAAACGGCGGTTGATTCTATCCTTTGACCGTCTATTAGCGATGGCGATTCGGCAATCAACACCGGGTAATGCTCTTCACTCATTGGCGGCGCGCCGTGAGAACCTCTTACAAGCGTCGCGTCAAGAGGAATAATGTCAAACAGAGTTCTGAATCCGAGTCTGCTTTGAAGGATTCTAAAAGCAAGTTTTGCTTTAATAAAAGGGGAATTTTGAAGGAACAGTTCAACCGGGTCATAGCCGGGTTTTCTATGAATATCAACGGTTGTCGCAAAATCCGGCGCCTGTTTATCATCAAACCAGTAATAATAAGCAAACCAATGGTCGGGTTGCGCGATCGCAACAAAATCGCCGGCGCGTGGATGATCAACTCCGAATTCCCGTTTTTTATTTTCATCAAGCACTGCTGCAACGCCGGGGCAATTTTCAAGGCAATCTTTTACCTGATTCAGGAGCGATTTGTCATTAACGTAGATGTGGGCAATCTGGTGATCCACGATTGCAAATGCCCTGCTCGCGCCGCAATCAAGCCGTTCGCGACCTAATTCGTCTTTGATTCTCAACCATCCTTTTTCTCTAAAAAGCCAATTTAAAAAAATTGGGGCTTTAACGTCGCTGATACCGTATTCAGAAACCAGGATGACCTGAATCTGACGTTGTCTATAAAATTCAATGAGTTCGCCAACGATTGAGTCTATCCTCATCAAATCATCTTTTATCAGGTCTTCATTTGTGCCATATCGCTGGAGGTTGTAATCAAGGTGCGGCAGATAAACAAGCGCAAGGTCAGGATGATATTTTTCCTCAATCCACATTGCAGCCTGAGCAATCCATCGTGAAGCTGCATCGGCTCTGCCTGTTTTTGAATCAACACCTGCAAAAGGTCCCCAGAAGGTCGGGAATGGGAATTTTCCAATGTCGGTTTCAATCTGGTTTTTAATAGAAAACGGTTCGGTGTAAATATCAGGAATTTTGCGTCCATTTGCGAGGTAGATCGGTCTTGGTGTGATTGAATAATCAACAGATGAATACATATTGAACCACCAGAAAAGATTGGCGCATTTAAAACCAGGATAAATCTTGCGAATCTCCTCCCATATTTTTCTTGCGGTTACAAGCCTGTTTGATTGCTTCCAGAATAGCGGCTCGTTTAAATCGCGGTCATACCAACCATTTGCCACGATGCCGTGCTGTCGCGGGAGGACTCCGGTCAGATAATTTGACTGGGCGGTACAGGTCAAAGCCGGAAATGCAGGATTAATCAGGGCGAGTTTTCCAGCCTGCGCAAACCGAAAAATTGACGGTGTATTGTTTTGATGAATCAACCCTTTTGCCAGACCAACTACATTAATTACCGCGGTTCTTTTCATTTAAAAGTTATCCAAGAATGCGCAACGATTTAACTCATTGCCCTGTTCCTTTTCTTTTTTAGTTCTAACATCAACTTATCCAGCGGCAAGGTGTTTACAACATCTTCTCTGGTAAGCCAGCCTTTGCGAGCCACGCCGGCTCCAAGTTGCAAAAATTTCACCTGGTCAAGCCTGTGTGCGTCGCAGTTTATCACGCATTTGACTCCTTTCTCTTTTGCGTAGTGCCAGAATCGCCAGTCCATATCAAAACGCATCGGGTGGCAATTGAGCTCAATCCAGGTTCCTGTTTCAGCGCAGGCGTCAATTACAGCATATACATTTACTTTGTATGGTTCGCGGTCAAGAAGCAACCGTCCGGTTATGTGCCCGAGTATATGGACAAACGGGTTTTCAGCGGCGCGAATGAGTCGTTTCGTGTTTTCAGCCTCGCTGCTTGAAAATCCCTGGTGAAAACTCGCCACGACAACATCAAGTTTTGAAAGCAACTTATCGTCAAAATCAAGTTTGCCTTCGGCAAGGATATCCACTTCAATACCAGTTAATAGCCTGAAGTCACTGCCGCTTTCGGCAAGTTTTTTATTTACTTTTTCAATCTCCTTAATCTGTTTTAGAAGTGCCGACTCATCAAGCCCGCCTGCGATATAAGAGGCTTTTGAATGGTCTGTTATCGCCCAGTAGGCAAGTCCCAGTTCGTCCATATATTTTGCAATTTCTTCAAGCGTCCCCTGACCGTCGCTCCAGTTTGAATGATTATGCAGCGAGCCTTTTAAATCCGTCCATTCTATCAGGCGCGGTATCTGGTTTTTCTCTGCGGCTTCAAATTCTCCAGCGTCTTCACGCAGTTCTGGCGGTATGTACGCAAGCCCGAGCTGCTCAAAGATGTCTGCCTCTGTCTGGCAGGGTATCCTCAAAGCAGGGTCGCGCGTTTCTTCTTTTGATTTGAATAATCCATATTCGTTTAATCTCAAACCGCGTTGGATTGCGCGTTGTCTCATAACTATGTTGTGTTCCTTGCTACCTGTAAAATAGGCAAGGGCAAATGGAAATTCATCATTGGCAACAACACGCAAATCAGCCTGAATTCCACCTTTTAAAATAACGCTCGCCTTTGTCTCACCCTTTGCAGTCACGTTCATAATTCCGGGCTGTTGCGTAAAAAAATCTATCACCGCCTGTGGATTTTTTGACGACACAAGAAAATCCACATCCCCAACAACCTCTTTGAAACGCCGCAGACTCCCCGCAACGCTGCATTGCAAAACATCCGGATGAGAACGAAGGGCGTCAAGTATCGGCTGGCTAATTACCAGCGCGTCATATAGCAGATGCTTTGACGCATATTGCCGCCTGAAGGCAATCCCTTCAAGGATTTTGGATTGTGTCTTTTCGCCAAATCCATCAAGCTGCGCAACCTTTCCCTCTTTGCAAGCCTGTTCTAACTGTTCAATGGTTTCAATCCCGAGTCTCTCATTAAGCGCTTTGACTTTTTTAGGTCCAAGCCCCGGAATCATCAACATTTCAACAAGCCCGGGCGGTATAGAAGCTTTCAATTCCTCATAGTATTGCAACTTGCCAGTAGTGACCAGTTCGGTGATTTTTTTCTGAATACTCTCCCCAACACCTTTTAGTTCCGAAAGCCGATTTTCTTCTATTAATTTTTCTAAAGGTTCTGTGGTGGCTTCCAGCGCGCGGGCAGCGTTCGTATAAGCCCGGGTTTTAAAAGGATTCTCGCCCTTTAACTCAAGAAGCATTCCGATCTCATTCAAAATCGCCGCTACCTGTTCTTTGTCCATATTATAAATCATTAATCCACATTAAAATTAAATCAAATAAACAAAATTTCCGATGGTTTAATTTATTGATTATCATCTTATAATCTGAATTATATTGAGATAAGTTTTTACTATGTTTAGACCCTGTATTGACCTGCACGAAGGCAAGGTGAAACAAATTGTCGGCGGCAGCTTTAAAGACAATGGCGCTGACATTATAACCAACTTTGTCTCCGAACGCCCGGCATCTTGGTATGCCGAACTTTATAAACGGGACGGTTTAAAAGGCGGGCATATAATTATGCTTGGACAAAATGCGGCAAACGAAAATGCCGCAACCTCTGCCTTATCAACCTACCCCGGTGGAATGCAGATCGGCGGCGGCATAAATCTGGATAATGCAAAAAAATGGCTTGATGCCGGCGCCTCTCACATCATCGTTACCTCTTTTGTATTCAGAGAAGCAAAGATCGATTGGGATCGTCTCAACGCGTTGGTTTCAAAAATCGGCAAAGAACGGCTTGTGCTTGATTTAAGCTGCAGAAAAAGAGAGAACGACTATTTTATTGTTACTGATAAGTGGCAAAAATTTACCAATGAAACTATCCGACAGGACCTGCTTGAGCAATTATCCAAATTCTGCGCGGAATTTCTCGTCCATTCAGTTGACGTTGAGGGATTGCGTAAAGGCGTTGACATTGAACTTGTGGAAATACTTGCTCAATGGTCGCCAATCCCCGTCACCTACGCCGGAGGCGCTCGTTCTCTCGCAGACCTTGAATTGGTCACAAAAATTAGCCGCAATAAAGTTGACCTAACAATCGGTTCAGCCCTTGATATCTTCGGCGGCAAAGAGGTCAAATATTCTGATGTCGTTGAATTCAATAGGAAAATTGAAAAAGGGTTGTTGAAACTTTAACATTAAAACCGTTGCCTGTCATATTCCAATATTCTCGGATTTGTAATTTTTTTTTAAATAGTTTTTGGTCGTTTGCCCAGTTATTTAATAAACATATCAAAAAACTTAATTTTTAAGATGATAAATAAATTTTTAAAAACAATTGCAATTGGTTTATTGATTGCAGCTCAGGCTGTATATTCAGGTTCTTGCGCTGATTCAGCCGCAAAAAATACAACGGCAAGCGGAGAACCGAGCGATGCGGAAATTCTCCTTGATCTACTCCGCAAAAAAGGCGTTCTTACCGAGCAAGAGGTAAAAGAGGCGCAATCGGCAATCAAAGAGCGCAAACTTTCAAAGGAACAACTCCAGAGCGACGCATTTAAATTCAAAGTAAACAGTGCTGTGAAAAACATTGAACTTTTTGGCGACGCGCGTCTCCGTTATGAACTGAGGGAAGGACAATCAATTTATAGTGACACTTTATCTCGCGAGCGGTATCGGTATCGCCTGCGGGTCGGTTTGAGAAGTGAGTTTACCGATAATTTCTACGGCGGCATAAGATTTGAACCATCGTCAAGTCCACGCTCCGCGCTTGGAACTTTTGGCGACGACCCGGGTCCCTGGGGCAAAGATAACGACCGCATAAACATTGGCCAGCTCTATCTTGGTTGGAAGCCAAACGACTGGTTCACAATGCAGGCGGGGAGAATGGAAAATCCGATTCAGAGTTCAATCCTCGTCTGGGACAGCGATCTAAACCCGGAAGGTTTGATGGAGAAATTTAAATATTCAACTGAAAAATACGACCTTTTTGCCACATTCGGCCAATTCCTTTACGACGATGTGAATCCCGAAAACCCGTTCGGAACGGGCGCAATTCATCACGACTCTTTTATGCTCGCCTGGCAGGTTGGCGCAAACCTCAAACTCAATAAAACAATGTCATTTCAGATCGCGCCTGTGGTTTATAACTATACCGGCAAAGGCGATACTTACAACACTATATTCAACCCCGCAGGCGGCGCTATCACAGGCATAAACGATTTACTTGTTGTTGATATACCTGCAGAATTCAATTTTAAAGCGTTAGGATTACCCTGGAAAATCTTTGGTCAGGTTGCCGTGAACGTAAAAGGCTCTGATAGAGCTGCCGCAGCAAGGGCAATAAATCCACTCGCCTACGCAAATAGCGGCAGCGAAGACCTTGCTTATCAGGCCGCAATCGGAAAATCCGGCAAAAAAGGAACCTGGGACGCGCGAATTTTCTGGCTGCATAGAGAACTTTTCTCACTTGACCCAAACCTTGTTGACTCAGACTTTTATGACTCAAGCCTAAATATGGAAGGAATCGGTTTGTCATTGAATTATTCTATCACCGACAACATCTTTGCAACTTTGACTTATGGTTATGGCGACAGAATAAACAAAACCCTGGCTACTGGAAGCGGGGATCTCGGAGACTTTGGAAAAACTTACACAACTACCAGATTCAATCTGTTACAGATTGATTTGAACTGGCGATTTTAATCAAGAGTTATATTGAGTTCTATTGCATTTGCTCGCGACGATGTAAGCAGCAATAACACCTGATATGTTTGGATATGCAAAAAATTTTTGGAGGTTTTGCTTAACTTATTGTTTTTAATTCATTCGCATAGATGCGTAATTACGTCCTGGAACTTTCTCCCCCTCTTTTAATCTGTCCCAGTCGGTATCTAACGTAATCCCGGCTAACACCGAGAAGCCGCGCGGCGGCTGAAACATTTCCACCGGTCTGGTTTAACGCGTGGTGAATAATCCTATTTATTGCATCTTCAAGCGAAAAACCCTGTTCGGGAAACACATAATTGGAATTAAACCAATCGTTGGAATTTGAAGCGGTTTGTTGTTGAAAATTCTGTTCAGTTGGTAAATAAGCAAGGTCAATCTCCGCCTTATCCTCAAAGACGATCGCCCTTTCAAGCTCGTGAGCAAGCTCTCTTACGTTGCCGGGCCAATGATATGCAAGAAGCCGTTTCTTGCCTGATTCTGTCAGCTTTTTTGCCGCAATCCTATGTTTACGACATAACTGTTCAATAATAATCTCCGCCAGTTCTATTATTTCTTCGCCGCGCTCGCGCAGCGGCGGTATTGTTATTCTAAACAGGTCTAATCTATGGTAAAGGTCTTCTCTGAACTTGCCGGCGGTGATTAGTTGTTTTAAATCCTGATTGGTTGCCGCTATTACCCGCACATCAACCTGTATAGGCTTATTTCCGCCAACACGTCGTATGACGTGGTCTTCTATCGCCGTTAATACCTTTGCCTGCAAAAGCGGCGAGAGCGACGGCAACTCG
Organism: Verrucomicrobiota bacterium; assembly: GCA_039793825.1. Classification (GTDB taxonomy): domain Bacteria; phylum Verrucomicrobiota; class Verrucomicrobiia; order Limisphaerales; family JAKPVM01; genus JAKPVM01. The sequence continues at coordinate 15,165 of JBAMMJ010000153.1, forward strand.
TCCAGAAAAAGGGTTCCTCCATCAGCCGCTTCAAACAAACCCATTCGCGTTGCGCGCGCGTCGGTGAATGCCCCTTTTTCGTGCCCAAACAACTCCGATTCAGCAATAGATTCTGGAAGCGCCGAACAATTTACCTCAATCAATGGCTCATTCGCTCGTGGACCGTTCCTGTGAATCCAGCGCGCTATCGTAGTTTTGCCCGTGCCGGTTTCACCCTGAATAAGCACAGGCGGCAGATTCGTTTGAAGCCTGTTATCCACTTCAATAATCTTTTTCAAAACACCTTCAAGATGTGCCAACGATTTGCCAAAGAAAAACGGTTTAACGGTCTCTTCCGAACGAATATGCTCCTGCGCTCGTTCCCTCCTTTTGAAAGCTTTTGCCCTTGAAATAACAATCGGCAATTCCGATATCTCAAACGGCTTGACCAGATAATCCAGCGCGCCCAACTTCATCGCCCTGACCGCGCCGGGGATATCGCCGTTACCCGTCATCACGATGACTCCTGTATCCTGCGGAAATACCTTTTCGCTCAATAGATCAAATCCCGAGCCGTCCGGAAGATTAACATCCAGCAGGACAAAATCAAACCCCAATTGTCTTGCCAATTCTTTTGCGGATTGAATATTTCCGGCTATTGTAACATCCGCCTCCATCCGCTCAAGATATGCGGCTATCTGCTTTCTCAGTAAAACATCATCTTCAACAATTAATATGCTTGAACCTGCAAATTTAAAATCATTCATAACGACTTAGCCAATTTATCTTAATGTAGTTAAACATAACGAGGTGGATATACTTTACAAATATTGTGTTTCTCAAGAAGTTCAATAAACCGATTTATTCCGCGCCGTTCATCAGCGCCAAGATGATAGTGAATGTTCCACGTAAGATAATCTTTTCTAAAGTCGTAATCGTATTCTGTTCTGTTACTGATGATATAATCAATCGTATCCATTCCAAAATCGTGAGCTTCGCGCAGAATTCTATGAAGTCTTTCAGGGTTTTTTACTCCGCGCCGTATAGCCCAAACGGCATACACAAAAGGTAATTTCGTAAGCTCATACCATGCCGCGCCAAGGTCCCAGATTAAATGCGATTTTTTATAATATAAAAAATCCAGCGCCTGATCGCCTATGAGCAAAACATAATCCAGCCGGTCTGCGGATGAATAATCCTCAAACGGCTCAAATCTTGGCTTCAATCCCTGCTCAAGCAGCAGGACCTTTAGCAAACTTACGCTTGTCAACGAGGCGCTGTCGCAATAAACCACATCTATCTCATCTAACGGGCGGCGGTGCGCAAGCAATACGCTTTTTACCTCGTTCAATGAAGCAATGGAGATTCCGTCAAGAATGTCATACCTGTCGTTTGAAAGCACTTCCACAACGCTCACAAGCGCGGCGTCCAATTCATCGTTCTGAAGCATCTTTGCCAGCCGGGATGGCGTTTCAAACACAATTTGGTCTTCAATACCGCGCGTCAATGGAACCGCGTTCAAATATGGAACAGACCCTATCCGATATGGAGCCACGGAATTTTCAAGCTCGCTCTCGCGCTGCAAATTTTCAGCCCGCTGCTGATGTTCAATTCGTCTGGCAAGGTCTTCTGGCGCTTCTTCTTCCTGTGGAAGAAGCCTTATTTTTTTCTCGTCGCTCATCCAGTTCAAAATCAATAAATAAAATTAACACCATCTTTTGCGTTTGATCAGAAAAAATTTAAAAATCCCCAATCAATGTGAGAGCCTTAATTTAGAGATTGCTAACCCGTTGCAAGGTTAGAATCAAGTATTGCCTTTGCTTCAACTCCGGTCACAGCGACCTGTTCAGCTGGTTTATCCCACACTTTTATCGGTTCATAAAATGTGTTCCTTTGAACGGCAATCCTGCCGGTCTCCTGAATTGTCCGCACAAGAACCTGCTCGGTCAAAGATTGCGGCGTCTTTGCGCCTGCCATATGAAAAATATACTCCTCTTGAATTGTTCCGTGCAAATCGTCCGCGCCAAAACTTAGGGCAACTTGAGCGAGTTTTAATCCCGTGCCTACCCAGTAAGCGGTTATATGGTCAAAGTTATCAAGATATATTCTGCTCACAGCAATTGTTTTGAGTGTGTCTATGCCGGTAGGCGGGTGTTCAACCGGGATTTGATTGTTATCGGGCTGATAGGGCAGCGGAATAAAACCGCAAAATCCGTGAGTCTCATCCTGTAACTGGCGCAACCTGCGCAAATGGTCAACCCTATCCTCCAGACTCTCAATGTGACCGTAAAGCATCGTGCAGGTGCTTCTTCCGCCAAGTTTGTGCCATTGTCTATGGACAGAGAGATATTCTTCCGCCGTTTCTTTTCCACGCGCTATTTTTTCGCGAACATCAGGATTAAATATTTCAGCCCCGCCGCCAGTCAAACAATCCAGCCCCGCATCCTTTAATTGTATTAAAGTTTCTTCAACACTCCTCTTGCCAAGCCAGGAGAGATGCAAAATTTCTATTGCAGTGAACGCTTTAACCTGCAAATCAGGATTTAAATTTTTAATCGCTTTTATAAATCCGGTATAATAATCAAAAGGTAGAGAAGGATGAAGCCCGCCTACAATATGAAGTTCTGTGGCGCCGTAACTTTGAGCCTCGCGCGCCTTCTCTACAATTTCATCTATCGTAAGTTCAAAACCATCTCCGTTCCGTTTCTTTCTTGCAAAGGCGCAAAACTGACACGACAAAATGCAGTAATTTGAATAATTGATATATCTATTGAGCAGATAACTTGCGCGGTTGCCATTTTTTTTGCGGCAGGTAATATCCGCAATCGCGCCGAGCGCGTTCAAGTTGTCAGATTTAAAAAGACGCAACGCTTCTTCTTCATTAATTCGCGCGCCTGCGACAACCTTGTCGTAAATATCTCCAAGACCGCTATTTTTTATAAAAAATTCCATTCAATCTAATCCACATAGATTCTTAAACCAACAAATAATTTTGCACAAAAACAACGAAAAATCTAATGAAATTAAGAGATTAGCGGGCTTTGGACTCTGCCGAAGAATCAACAACCCCAATAGATTTCAAAATTCGGAACAATTGTTCACGGGTAACATCAAGCCCGGATTCGTTCCAGATAACATAATCGGCAAGAGCCATCTTCTCTTCAATCGGCAATTGCGCCTTTATTCTTGCGTCAATCTGTTCAGCGCTCCACCCTTTTAAAAGAAGCCTGTTTCGCTGTGTTTGAGCCGAACAGGCTACACAAATGATTGCATCAAAATTATCCTGTGCCTTTGTTTCAAATAAAAGAGGGACTACCACCGCGCCGCATTTAATATTTTCTCCGCGCCACCGTTTTACCGCGTCCAGCCAGATAGATCGTATTCTGGGATGAAGTATTGCCTCCAATTTTTTCCGTTCTGTGGGATTGTTAAAAACCAGTTCTGCGAGAGCCGATCGGTTTAACGATCCATCAGGGTTTATATATTCTCCGCCGAATGCCTTCCGAATCTCCATTAGCGCCATAGACCCCGGTTTTGCGAGGTCTCTTGCTATTTCGTCGGTATCAATCACATTATTAAACCCCAGTTCAACTATTAACCGTCCAACGGTTGACTTTCCCATACCGACTCCGCCGGTTACGCCGAGAAGAATCATAAGAAAACTTTAATATTTAATCAAATCCGCACCAATGGATAACTTTCTACTTGCGGAGCCTGAAATATCTCTGTCCGTCAGCAATGGCTGATACATCAATTACAACATAATTTACGCCATCGGCGGCAGTAGCTGGTTCATCAACAGGTTTCCACGCCGCGTCGGCGTCTACCGACGAGCTCCATTCCAACACATAACCGACGGCAAACGACGGCCAGCTAAGGATAATATTCTGACCGGATTTTAAGACGCGCAGCTGCGGTTGTTCTACTATAAATGCAATACTACCGCTGTTGTTCATCAGATTTGCGTCCGATTCAACACCAGTAGCAGTGAACTGATTTGTGTATTCTCCTGAACTTATAGGTGTTCCAGTAATTCTAAGAGTTGCAACCGAGCTAGCTGCAAGATTCCCAATGTTCCAGGTTACAATATCGCCAACTCGGTTGACAGAGCCTTGCGACGGTTGAATACTTTCCAGATAAAACCCGGAGGGCAATCTGTTTGTTAAAACTACTCCAGTTGCATCAGATGGACCATAATTTGTTGCCAATAAAGTCAAAACTACATTGCTGCCGAGTTTAACCGGTTCGGATGGAGCATAACCAAAAACCGCAATATCAGCCACTGGTGGCAACGCATTGCTTTTATAAAACTTTATACTCCAACCAGTTCCAATTCTTCCAGCGTCGCCGCCGGAATCATCCATTACATACAACGACCAGGTGCCATTAAGATTTGATTCAAGGAGTGAGCTCATAGTTTCCGCGTACGGAGCAGCCGGGGCTGGCGGGTTAAATACGTCCTGGTTATCATAATTTGATGGACGATAAGCGCCGGAGGTAACTCCGAAAGCCGCGGGCAGTTTTGTTAACGCCGAATCGTCAAAAGTAAGATTCACGTTCTCTACATTTGCGCCTTCTCCAACATCAGACATTAAAATTACCTTTTGTCCGCCCGGTCCTACAAGAAGAACATCAATATCGCTCACAAACGAATGGCTGAATCCGTTTATTGAAACAGTTACCCGATCAACCCCCGCTGGCACATTGCTTACAATAATTACAGATGGATAAGGCGATGCCTGACCGGATTGGGGAATAATAATTTGCCCATTGTTTGCAAAAGAATAAATCGTGGATGCTGGAAGCGTTAGAAGTATGTTGCCATTGTAGTTTCCGTCATCTTCCAATCTGAAAACAAGATTAATCTGTCCACTCACATTTTCTGCAACGGTAAACGTGAATTGTCTGATTACAGGCGCACCCTCCGGAATAATAGCGCCATAATTCTGAATTTGCGGACCGGCAGACAAAATTACTCCATTTGTTTCCATTAAACTGACGGTAAGATTCGTCGTCGGCGCCGTCCCGTTGTTTCGCAACGCTACGTTTAGCGTTACCGTTTCGCCCGGGTCAATTGAGCCATTGGGTAGGCTAAAACTCTCAGTTATAATGTTAGCGCCGGCGTTGAGGATTGAAGCCCTCGGAGGCACTACTTCAATTCCAACAATAGCATCGTTGTTAGCCAAATTAAGGTCATTACCGGCGCTCGTCGCTATAAACCGCGCTATAGCGCTTCCGAGCGAATCACCGCTTAACGTAATCGCCAGGGTCGCGTATGAAAGCGCCTCAATGTCTCCAACCTCCCAGACAACCACACCGTTGCGATTGGTTAAAACACCGCTTGTAAGACTTACACCAGATATAGATACAAATTGCGGCAGAATGTTTGTCAATACAACCGCTGGCGCAATATTTGGACCGCCGTTAGTAACCGTAATTGCTAATGAGCGCCGCTGACCAAAAGGTATTACTTCCGCAGGAACATTAACCTTAACAGCGACGTCACAATTCGGCGGAGCAACAACGGTCGTAATCTGTGCATAATTGTTGTTGGTATTTATATCAATTTCGCTTGAAGAAACATTCGCGCCGACAGTAAATTGACCTGTCATAGTCGCTACTGCCTCAACAGTTGCAACTGCGTTTGAACCAACTGCCAGATTCCCAATATTGAACACAACTGTTCTATCATAATTAGTAAAACTCCCTTGTGAAACAGAAGCAGCCTTGAAACGCATATTTAATGGCAACTGGTTCGTCAAAACAACATTCCCAGCCTGATCAAGACCGTAGTTGGTGATAAACATTGTATAGGTGATTGTGCTGCTGATGACCGGAGACGTCGGCGCTTGAGAAATATTTACAGATAGATTTGCGTTTGATTCAACCGGAGATACAGTATTAATGGTCAAACTCCAGCCGCCATTAATTGCTCCGCTGTCAGTAGCAGTATCGTCAATCACAAATAATTGCCATAACCCATTTGGATTGATTCCGATTAACGGGTTAAATGTAGCTAACGCTACTCCATACGATGGCGCAGGTGCCGGGAATACTTCGTCAGGCTGATAATTTGCCGGCGCATACTCAACTACATCAATGGGGGCTTCATCGGGAACCGGCGTAAACGATCCACTGCTAAATTTTATCGTTCTGTTTACAAGTGCACTTCCACCGCCGGCATCCGACATCAGCATTATCTTTTGACCCGTGGGGCTTACAAGCATAACATCAATGTCATCGGGGTACGAGTGCGTAAGCTTTGATAAAGTAACGCCAATCTTGCTGATTACGCCTACAAGCCCTGTCACCTGAATGGTTGACGGATATGGCGTAGCAATATTGGCGTCGTTGATAATTATTGTTGATGGGTTAGAAAAAACTCCGCTGCTGCCCAACACAAACCGATATGTAATGTCTCCAAGATATTGTGTTCCATCATAAACTCTCAACACAGCGTCAAGAGATTGTCCTGGATTTCCAATTGCGGTAAATGTGAACGAACCCGAAACAATATTTGTGCCGAATGGTTCAATAACGCCGTAATTTTGCGGAGTTGTCCCGGTCAAAATACCATTTGTTGAAAGCAGATAGACTATAAGATTTGTGGAGGGCACAATTCCTACATTTCTTAAATTAAACTGAACCGTAACCGTCTCGCCAGCTTCTATACCAAGCGATGGTGGCAGATAACTTTCGGAGAGTAATTGTGCAGAGGCAATTTCAATAATCGGCATTGGCAAAACGACAGGAATTGAAACGACAGCAGAATTATCAATCGGATTGCGGTCGCCAGCTGGCGAATAAACATAGAAACTGTTCGTAAGCACACCGGTCTGCAAAGGCTGCACAGTAATATTGATTACGGCAGGGAAACGGTCGCTTATTGTGCCAAGTTCAAAAACAAGCAAACCGTTGGTAAAATAACTTATGCCTTGCGATGCACTGAACGAAACCAAATTAACATTGGTCGGAACAAAGTTTGTCAATACAACCGAAGAGGCAGGCACTGTGCGCCTGTTCTGCACATAAAGTGTATATGTAAGATTGCTGCCGATAAGCACAGGAGATGGCGAAGCAGTGGCGGTTAAGGTCAAATCACCAGCGCAGTCTCCACCGCCATCGGTGCAGGTTGTCGGATAAATATTCAAACTCCAGCAAAGCAGATTCCCTGTATCCTGGGCTGTAGTGTCAACAACGCGAAGCCTCCAGATACCGTTCACGTTTGTCCCGGATTTACCGCCAAATGCGGAAAGCGGCAGCTCAGGTCTAAAAGTACCAACAAACGGCGCTCTTCCTGAACCGATTGGCGTCAACGCCCTGTCATCAAATACAGTCCTTCCCGTATCCGAGCAATCAACACCATACCCTGTGCCCAAACCGCCCCGCTTATCGGCAAGTTTAACAACCGTTCCGTCAGGGGAAATCAAATCAATAGTCAAATCGCCCATATAAGAATGAGTTATATGCAAAGAAACAGTAACTTTGCCAATTGCACCATAAATTCCCGAAACCGTTATTGGCGAACTGACTCCGAATGGATCGTTGTCAGGTATAGCATAAGCGGTGTTGTTTGAAAATGATGAAGGAAGTAAAGAAATAAAACCACTGCGCACCAGGAAATAATTTGTCCAGGATTGAGTTTGAGATTGTAATACAAGCATAAACGGTATTGACGAACCACATGGAAAATTAGGCGTAACATAAAACCGGAATGGAGTTCTGTTTAAAGCGGAGTCAAAAGGCGGGATATTTTGATATGTGGAGACGGGTTCTACCACAAACACATTGGTATTTGTTGTTGAAAGTGTTGCAACTATGTTTCCCAGCGGGATCGTATTTGCGTTTTTTACAAAGATGTTCATCTCAACGCATTCATTCGGGTCAACAGTGCCGTTGTTATTCCCAGCCACTGAATCGTCAATGATATAATTAACCATTGTTAATCCGGGAACTTCAAATGACTCCGAAATCCCAACTGTGGTATAGTTGTTGGGCGCAGTAGCCGCGCCGCCGAGTCCTCTTTTTGCAAATCCAGCCCATAATTCATTATAATTATCTCCTCCAGTGTCCACCTGGTCCGCAAGTATAATCGCGTCGCGCTCTTCAATATAAGTAGGATTTGGCGGCGAAAGTTTCATAGCATCGGTTACTATTTGCAAAATCAAATTATTGCCGATTGCAAAGCCGTGTTTTTTGATTAAATTCGCGCGTAATTCCCATAACACTGAACACCAGAATTCTCCTTGAAAATGGACATCATCTGCAAATATCGGTTGATAATTTGAGTAAATCGGGCTCATCGGTATACCCGGGTGCATACTTGCCTGAGTGGGATCAATGTCTTTAAACGTAAGAGGATTTTTGTTCATATCGGTTGAATAGGGATAGCGGCGAATACCGAAATA
>JBAMMJ010000153.1:23561-32081 GCA_039793825.1 Verrucomicrobiota bacterium
TAATTCTCCATAAAATTAGAATTCATTAAAAATGTTATATAACCGCCGATTGGATAGGTGCCGTCAATTCTATCTGTGGGTTCGCTAAATATTGCAAGCGGATAAAAATCAGACCATCCCTCTCCCATTCCCCTGGTTTGCAAAGCCCAGATTCCAACCCCTCCACCAACCAGACGTGTGCTCAAGCCGTGAGTGTACTCGTGGAGAATTATTTCTCCGTCAAAAGCGCTATCACGCATCGGCTGTGGACCGTTAAAAAGCCACATAGTCATCCTGGCTGGAATGCCATCCGGCGGAGTCATCATAAATGCATCATTAAAGCCGCCGCCATCTTGAACATCGGCAATTACCGGGTCGCCTTCAAACCCGCCCCTTCCAAAATTGATCTGTTGAAAGTTTCCCGCCGCTTCAGTAAAACCATATTCATAAAGTTTATCGTGGTACCAGTTCAAATAATAGAAAGCCTGAACAACTGAAGCCTGCGCATAGTTCGTTGGATGTTGAGTAAAATCTATGGGGAAATCAAACACTCTAAACGGATTTCCTTGCGGTCTTGGCAGGTCCGGCTGATCATCATCGTTCCAGTCCAGATGCGCATCCACATTGTTGCCAAGTGTCTCGTTATCGGCATCGTTGATCCACCCATTCGGCGAGGCATTGGTATTTGCTGCAGCTGTAATGACCAGCATTCGCGCCACATATGGCGGTTGATTTGTCATCGGAACAGGATGCCCGGGCGTAAATGGAGATGGACTCTCTTTTACATAAACTCTATAACTCACATCCGAAATGTTACTCGTGAGGTTTCGGCGCACAAGCGTTTTCCCGTTTTCGGCGTCTATTATATGCAAAAACATCTGGTTGCTCTTTTTACCGACAATGATAGTCTGCCAGCTCAAGCGCAAAGTTGAGTCGTTTATGGGAAACCAGACAAGCCGCGCATCTGCCTCGCCTTTAAGAAATTGAGGAGCAGTAAGTTTCTGACGTTTATCAAATCCCACTGGTTGAGAAAAAAGGTTGATGCCGTTAATATTTGCGGCATCCTCTCCAACATCAATTGCTGCTTTTACAATTGCCCCTTCAGCAGTAATAATCGGGTTCTGTAAAACCTGTTCATAATTTTTCAACCCGGCTCCAGCGGCATCTTCTGGATTCTTAACAAACAGCGTAAATATATTCACCAGATCGCCATTTTTTGTAATATGCGCCTTTGTAATAGCCTCAAAAATTGGAATATTTTTGAAAGTTTGCTGCCAGATAACTGTTCGCAATCCGTTGTGGGTGTCTACATAGTCTCTTAACACAATCGCAGTGTCCAGAGCCGAACTATCATATCCGAGCAGACCCGAATGCTCATTTAAAAAGGCTTTTACTACCGCATTTTTATCATTAGCTGATATTTCAGCTATAAACGAAGACCGCACTACTCCCCCTTTTCCGCCACCAGTCGTCAAAAATCCAGACCGTGAATAAAAATAAGCAGGCGAACCCAATAAAGAATCAAACTTTACCTGCAGGTCTGAAACACTCTTTTTCAACTCACTTACTTTTTCGGGTGAAACCGTAGGCGCTGCCGGGACATTTTTTTGTCGGATATCAAAATCACCAATTTGCGGTTTATCCGGTTTGATAAAGCCGGACGATGTTGCTTCTAACCCAATAATAGCTGCCGCAACTGCGGCTACTATCCTGAATAGGCGCCTTTTCATAAACACAACCGTATGCATATTTCTTAATTACTAATTACCGTTCTATTCGGTTCGTTTTGCAAGTCTGTTAGCCCCGAGATCAGGGAATCTTATTTATTGTCCGAGCCGCAGTCTGAAGAATCTGTTGCCTCCAGACTCAATCGGCACTGTTACATTGTAATAACCACCAACAATAATCGGCTGAGAAGCATTTGTGACCGTAGTCCAGACAACGCCGGCGGTTAGCGATGACGCGGATTCAATCGCATAGATACCGGCGTCTGCAGGCCAGATCAAAAGTATATTCGCGCCTTTTCGCACAGCTGAAAGCGAAGGCACACCGGCAACCACAGTCTTCACAATCGCCTCGTTGTTTGCAAGATTCTGATCAGATTCAAGCGCTGTGATGGATGCACGGTTTGAAATAATTGAACCGGGTTGAGCCGCTACTTTCACTTTTATTGTAATCTGTGCGTTCGCCCCGGCAGGCATAGTACCAAGCGTGGCAGATATAACATTTATGTTAGTCGTAACCTGCCCATAAGGATTGTTTACCGAGATAATTGTTGTGCCGGCAGGCAATTGATTATTCAAAATCACACCCGTGGCTGCGCCCGGACCGTAGTTCGTTACAGAAATTGTGTAAGTAAGTTCGCCACCAACGTAAACCGGATCAGGCGAATCGGTTAGCGTGACCGCAAGGTCCGATGATGGCAGCACACCTTCTGTGGTTATGATAGATAAACACCAACCGCCGGCAATGGAACCGCTGTCCATCCTGTCATCGTCAACCACATATAACGCCCAGTATCCGTTCGGATTTATCCCGTTGAAAACTGATAGGTCAGAACCGTAAGGACCGGCAGGTGCGGATGGCGGGAATATATCGGCAGCAAGATAATTTGTCGGTCTGTATGTGCCAGAGGTTATCTGACCATTCTCAGGCACAAACGTAGAGGCTGCATCGTCAAATGTAAGATTTACATTGTTGATTGCAAATCCGTTGCCGGCATCGGACATCAATATTGCTGCCTTGCCGTCGGGACTTACAAGTAAAATATCAATGTCGGATGGATAATTATGGCTCATACCGTTAAGAGTTACAACTACTTTGCTAACCACACCGGGAACACCAGAAACATTAATCACAGACGGATACGGCGTGGCGTTTGTATTGTCATTAATAATTATCTGGTTTGCGCTGCAGAATTGGCTTGGCACCCTGCCAAGGATGAATGTAAAGCTCACAATCCCAAGATTCACCCCGCCGTCGGATAGTTGTAACCGTGCAATCACTGTTGACCCGTTAGTTCCGGCGGCAGTAAATGTAAACGGACGCGAAACGACACTTCCCCCTGCCTGCAACGCGCCATAGGTTTGCGTGTTTGTTCTAATATTTGAAACACCGTTGCCCGGTAACAATGTTGCCACAAGGTTTGTTGTATTGATGAAACCTGTGTTGCGCAAACCAAATGAAATTGTAACCGTCTCTCCGGGCTCAATAACATTATTAGGCGGTGTGAAACTCTCCGCAAGCAATGCCATACCGGCAGGGTCAATTACTCCAACCTGGCTGTCGTAGATTGTCAAGGTAGTGGTTGATGGCGAGCCGACCAATGCGCCATCCAGCGGATTTGACAGGGCAAATATCGCGGTCTCGGGTCCTTCAATAATTCCATCATTGACAACCGGGATAAGAATAGATTTTATAACCTCGCCATCGGCAAACACAATCCTGCCGGCGGCATTCGTGAAGTCCACATTAGGCGTTGCGCTTCCGCCAACCACAGAGTAATCAACCGACACAACCCCGTTGCTGCCACCGCTGCGGATAAGATTGATCACGGCGTATCCTTGATCCTCATTCACCCGATAGTATTGTGAACCAAACGCGATAAACCCGGCATTATCAACAATCTTCAATATCGCAAAATTGGTCTCAATGACAACTCCACCGCTCGGATTTGAAAGGATAAGCGCCACCTCTTCCGTGCCTTCAGGGATAGCATCATCTAACAGCGGAATCAGCACTGTCTTTGGCGCCAAATCGCCTGCAGCCCATTTAACCACGTTGGATGTATAGAGATAATCTTGTCCAGCTATAGCCGTCAGATTAGATGTTGACAGAACTACGCTAACCTCGCCCGTGGCAACTCCGCTGCGGATTAATGTGATGACCGCGTTTGTCGCTTTTTCAGCAGCCACATAATTTGTTTTTGCAAATCCAACACTTGAATCGTTGTCCTGAATCACCAGAACCGCCGTCCCCTGTGTCCCAACAACGGCACCGCCTGTTGGATTCACAAGCGCAAGATTCACTGTTTCCGGACCTTCCACAAGCATATCATCCCAGATGAAAATACTGAATGTATTGCTTGTTTGTCCGGGCGCAAATGTCAGTGTTCCATCTATTGCAATAAAATCAAGAACTGGCGTTGCAGTGCCGCCGCCAACTCTGTAATCAATCGTAACCGATTCGTTTGTATTTCCCGCGCGCAACACGCTAATAATCACATTAGTAAATGATTCAACCACAGAATATGTTGGCGCGCTGAAGTAAAGCACATCATCGTTTTCAATTATTACCACTGGCGCGCTGTTTATCGGACCAAGCATTGCCCCAGTTGACGGATTTGAAAGCGTGACATTGAAAATTTCATCTGACTCAGGAACTGTGTCGTCAATGATTGATACAAAGATGTAATTATTAGTTTGACCCGGAGCAAATTGAACCACACCGTTTGTCGCCAGGTAATCCTGACCAGCAACAGCCGTTCCATCCGATGTGTTGTACCGAGCAGAGACAGATATATTCGTGTCGCCATATCGCACCACGCTAATGACGGCGACTACACCGGTTTCACTCACTGAATAAGATTGGCTTGCAAGGCTAATACTTACCTCATTGTCTACAACCACAACATTAGCGACAGGCTGCGCGCCCAGAGTTGCGCCATCGGTCGGATTGATAAGTATTAAGCCGATCGTCTCAGGTGTCTCAACTATAGAGTCGTCAACAATCGGGATCGCAATTGTCTTGTTTGTCTCGCCATCGGCAAAGTATAAGACATTACTCACTCCAATATAATCAACGCCTGGCGTTGCCGTTCCACCAGATGTCATAACGGTAACGCTTGCCTGTCCAATACTTCCACCGATTCTCTGCACTTGGACTATAGCGCTGCCGACGCCTTCAGAGACGATGTACTCAGCTTTGCTAAAGACAAAGCTGCCGACTCTATCATCATCGTTTATAACAAGAACAGCTGTATCGGTTCCCAGAACCGCACCACCACTCGGACCGCTTAATCTCATTAAAATGGTTTCATTCCCCTCTATTACATTGTCGTCAAGAATCCTAACTGTAAACGTCTTTGTTGTCTCGTTTTCAGCAAAGGTTACAACTCCATTTGTGGCAATGTAATCTTGACCTGCTGTAGCCGTGCCGCCAATTCCAACTGCGTAGTTGACCGAAACAACACCGGAATACCCGTTTGTGCGTATCAATGTTATAACTGCAACAGGATTATTTTCAATCACAGTATAGTAATTAGTTGCAAAGCCGATAACGCCCGGACTGATGTCATTGTCTACAATTTTCAAGACTGCGTTGCTTGCACCGAGCGCGGCTGGTCCGACGAGATTTTGCATTTCCAGCGACACCGTTTCAGCCATTTCATATTCAGAATCATCAATTATTGGAATATTAAAGCTTTGAGATTGAATACCCGGATTAAACACAAGTGTAACCGAGACTGGAATGTAATCTATGTATGGAGTTGCAGTGCCGTTTGTGCCAGTTAAACACTCCACTGAAACAGTATCCTCGGTTCCACCCTGTCTTACGACTGAGATTCGCGCGTAATTTGTGCCTTCAACAACTGTAAACTCTCTTGATGCGTAACTGATAATAGAATCGTTTTCCAAAATGTTTACCATAGCGTCAATGTTCGTGCCAAGTGTTGCGCCACCTATTGGATTAAACAGGCTTATCCTGAAAGACCTCTGCGGGTTTACTACATTGTTATCAATCACACCAACTTTAATCCTCTTAATCACTTCACCCGGCGCAAATGTTATCCTGCCGCTGGAACGAACATAATCAACCCCACCCACAGCGGTGCCGTCAATGGTGCTATAATCCACTGAAACAGTTCCCGAGGCGCCTAAATTACGGACTACCATCAACTCAACCTCTCCAGCGCTTTCACTCACACTATAGGAGGCTGCGCTAAACTGGAACTCCCCGGCTCCTGAATTGTCTCCAGCAAATATACGCGCAATCCCATAACGAACTTCTCCGTTGAACTCGCTAAATCCTCCACCAATCAAAATTTTTCTATTGTAATCGTCTATCAGCACCGAACTGATGAAATTGTTAGCGCCCTGACCAAAACTGATTAGAGGATCAATAGAGCCATCAGGATTCAAACGAACAATCCGATTATGCATTTGACCATTGAATTCAGTAAACGCGCCAACGACAACAATCTTTCCGGAACTATCAATACCAATTCCACTTATATAGTCGTTGGCGCCAGTCCCCGGATTGAATGTAGCATCAAGTGAACCATTTGAATTCAGCCGGGCAATTCCGTAAGACTGATAATTCTGAGCGGTAACAACGAAAGCGCCGCCGATAATAATCCTGCCGCTTGCATCAATTGCAATCGTCCGTACCGTTCCTTCAATTGATACCGGAATGAACGAGGCGTCTAATGTTCCGTCCGGGTTGAGTCGCGCAATAGCCTTCATTGATTGATTTCTAACCGTGGTAAAGGCACCTCCAATAACGACCTTCCCATCGTTCTGCAAGGCTACAGCGTTTACAACGTCATTTGCCCCAGCGCCAGTTGCAAACGTTGTATCAACACTACCATCAGGATTAACCCGCGCAATTCCATTCCTGATTGCACCGTAAACTCGCGTAAATGCACCGCCAATGACGATCTTTCCGTCAGATTGCAATGCCATTGAATTCACCGGTCCATCGGCTCCAACACCCTGATTGAAATACGGATCAACCAATCCGTTTGTCAAAATCCGCGCCATATACGCCCGGGCTATTCCATTAACATTCGTGAACGACCCGCCAATAACAATGTTCCCATCAGGTTGAATCAAAACCGACCTGACATCCTTGTCCGGTCCAGTTCCGATACTAAAATTGGTATCAATAAAACCGCGCAGGTCCAATCTTGCAAGGTTCGTAGCTTGCGATCCAACGATAGAAGAAAAGTTTCCGCCAACGACCATCTTGCCCACAAGCGAAGACTCCTGCGCATTCGTATAAATCGCCATTGAATATACGGCAAAATTAGGCACGCCAGACGGGTCAAACACGCTGCTCAGGTTTCCAGTATCATTTAACACCGCTACCCTTCCTCTCGGTTTTTGATTGAATCTGGTGAAATTGCCTCCAATCGCAATTAGGTTCTCACGTCTTGTCCCTCCGCTAACTGTCAAAGTATAGCTCCACGGCGTCCCGCCAAAGAACTGAGTTTCATTGATAACAATCGTAACAAACGTAGACATACCCGGACCGTAGTTCAATATGATTGAACCAACTCCATTGGTGGTGAGATCAGCAAGAAGCAGATTGTCGTAATAAACCCGCAAGTTATTATTTCCGAGCGAGAAATCGTAATCAATCCTCAAAACTCCATATTGGCTGCCAGTGTCAACGATCAATCGGTCATAGTACGTCAACCCACGCGACTGACGCGACACCACAAGCGGCGCCTCCACATCGGCAAGCGCAACGGAATACACAGGCGCGTTTGCTCCGGCGCCAGTATAAAAACTCGTATCTACAGAACCGTCGCTGTTTAAGCGGACTATTCCATTGTAAAGGTTACCATTAAACGACGTAAAATCACCGCCTATAACAATCTTACCGTCCGTCTGAATCGCGATTGAACGAACGCTGTCGTTTGCACCGTTTTCAGGATCAAATGTGAGGTCAACTGATCCATTTGAATTAAGTCGGGCAATGTGCCCCCTCGGCACTCCACCAATCGTGGTAAAGTCGCCTCCAATAAGAATTCTCCCGTCTGGCTGAATAACCACAGTGCGGATTGTTCCGTTGGCGCCAGAACCCGGGTCAAATGTCGGGTCAAGAGTACCATCCTGATTCAACCTGGCTATGCGGTTCATTAACACGCCGTCGTAAGATGTGAATGCGCCGCCGATTATCACTTTGCCATCATTCTGCACAGCAACTGCATAAACACTGTTGTTTGCTCCGGAACCGGGGTTAAAACTCAAATCAACATTTCCATCAGGCAGTATGCGAGCAATTCTGTTTAATACAGAACTGCCAACAACAATAAAATCGCCGCCAATATAAATTTTCCTGTCAGCCGCGCCTCCGACAGTTACAGTGCCACTGTAGTTCCATTGACTCCCATTTGTCCAATTGCGGTTAACATAAATCGTGAAGAAATTATTAATGCCAGGACCAAAATTCAGCACTACGTTGCCAGTAACCGCGTTTGACTGCACAATTATGTTTGTGCGGAACAGGAATATATTGTCATAAACGATCTCAAGGGTATTGGTATAAATCGGAAGCGCGTTAGTGTTTGTCGGCGAGACAAACGGCACCGGGAATTGATAAGTCATATTGATTGTGCCGGAATTTGCTCCAACCTGAATAACGTTCGTATGACTATTCATCTCGCCCATAAACGACGCGGCATAGAAGGTAAAGTTACTCAATACATCTAACGTGACTGCGCGCACAGTGCTATTTGGACCGTTCGTAGAGTTGAAGGTCGGCACCGGCGCCCCATTCGTGTCCAGAATGATTAATCTGGTCGCAATAGCGCCG
>JBAMMJ010000153.1:32091-32807 GCA_039793825.1 Verrucomicrobiota bacterium
AAGTTTCCGCCAACGATAACCTGTCCGTTAGTATTCACATATAGCGCATAAACCGAATTGTTGAACCCGCTTCCAATGTTAAACGAGGTATCAACAGTTGCGTTCGTGGTAAGACGGGTAATTCGGTTTTGCGCGATACCATTAACCATTGTAAACTCGCCACCGATGTAAAGTTGCCGTTTTTGATCGTAACCAATCGCTCTGACGGTGCCATTTGCGCCATAGTTGAAATTAAATGTATAATCCACGCCGCCAGCAGGCGGATTCTGCGCGTCGTCGTTCACTATTGTCACAACCGCGTTGGACGGGTCTTCCAGATATATGGAGGCAATATTTGTCGGTCCAACTGGATTGTATAATTCCACACCAAAAGTTTTATCGGCATTAAATCCGGTATTGTCAATTATTGGCACTGTGAAAGTTTTTGGCATCCCATCGCCGTTCATCCAGAAAAGCGTACCGCTAACTGGCAGGTAGTCCAGCCCGGCAACAGCCGTGCCGTTACCCACCGTGCGATAACTCACAGATACCGCCCCATTTGTAAATACCCCAACCCGTTGCACAGTAATTACCGCATTGGTGGCGTTCTCCATCACGTAGAAATTGTTTGTGGAGAATTTGAAAGTTGTATCATCGCTTACAATTGTAAGTTGAGCAACCGGAGTGGCAATCGCAGTCCCTGCAGTGGCATTGGTAAGTATAAGAACAACGGTTTC
>JBAMMJ010000154.1:0-4657 GCA_039793825.1 Verrucomicrobiota bacterium
CTGGCAACCACTCATAAATAGGTGGATAGAAAAACGGAAAATATTAATATAACTCTGACGGGGTTAAACAAAATGGTTTCTTCTCTGTGTTCTCTGTGGTTTATTTATTTTTCACCACAGAGGTCACAGAGGAACACAGAGGAATCGTATTCAGTCAGCCAGTCCACAGTATCGTACCCCTTTCAAAAATGAGGTTTTATTTTGACCGGTTACGGAATCAATCGTTGAGTTCAATGTTAATGATTTAGGAAATATTAAAATTATGAAAATCATCTGGAGCGTGTCGGTTTTAATTCTTTCATTTAACGCGGTCGCCTCGCAGTTTAATCCGAACACCGATTGGTTTCAAAAGGCGGGTTATGGCGTTTTTGTCCATTACCTTGAAGATTTGCAGAACAGTTCAAACACAATTCATAGCCTTGGAAGACAGACGGGCTGGGATGAGTGTGTTAAAGAGTTTGACGTTGAACGATTTGCTGAATCTATGGCTGAAGCGCAGGCTGGTTATGTAATATTTACAATGCACCAGCGAACCCGTTTCCTGATTGCGCCAAACTCAACATTTGACAGATTGACCGGGTATAAACCAGGAGAAGCCTGCTCAACACGCGACCTTGTTGAAGACCTTTATCAGGCGCTGAGTAAAAGAAAAATTCCGTTAATGCTTTACTGGACAGGCGACGGTCCACGCCAGGACGAGCGCGCGTCAAAGGCATTCGGTGGATTTAAAAATCCGATACCGATTGAATACGTTCGGAACTGGGCTTCTGTAGTCAGGGAATATGGTGAGCGTTACGGGACAAAGATAGTCGGCTGGTGGGTGGATGGATGTTATTCGTTTATCGGCTATGACAACGAACGGCTTGGCATACTTGCCGAAGCGCTCAAAGCCGGAAATACAAATCGGATAATCGCGCTCAATCCCGGCGTCCAGAAAAAGGTATCGTTTTATTCAATTTACGAGGATTACACCTGTGGCGAACAGAATGATTTTCGCGATATGCCGGCATCTCGCTGGGTCAATGGCGTTCAGTGGCATATACTATCATTTTTGGGTTGCGGAAACAGTCGGATAGGCGCTGCCTGGGGAATGCCAGGCGTCAGATACCGAAAGGCGGAATTGATTGATTACGTTGCAGACGTTAACCGGGCTGGGGGCGTGGTCTCCATTGACGTTATGCTCTATAGAGACGGTTCGCTTGATAAATCGCAGCTTGAGACCTTAAAGGTTTTAAGACCGGGACTCAAAGTGTCGCAGGCTGAACAGCCGATTCCGCCCGGAAACCTTGCGTTTAGAAAGCCGGCAAAACTGCTTAGCCTTGATGGAAAGCGCGAGCTTCCTGTTAATAGCGAGGTGCATTTTGCGCGATTGGGTGTGGATGGAAAATTAAATACATACGCGCAGGCTGGTGGCGAGTGGGCATGGACTTATGAGGTTGATTTGTTAAAGCCATATAATATCAGAAGGGTTAAAGTGAATTTTGGAAAAGAATTTGCGACTACTTTAAGGATAACGTTATCCAGAGATGGAAAAGAATGGAGGCAGGTAGCCTACTTTGAGGGGCTTGGAGGCAAGCCAGTTGAATGTGTGTTTGAGCCGACACTTGCGGAATTTGTCAGGGTTAGCGCGGTCAAACCAGACGGGGAAAACCAGAAAGGTTCGCAGATGTCTATTGCTGAATTGGAGGTGTATGAATAGCCTGACTCATTGGTAAAAGAGGAACGATTCTATTTTTGGCAGATATTGAATAATTTTTAAAATCAGGATGTAAATAAATCCCGCCACAGTTGATTGTTTAATTATGAACAGGCAAATTTGTTATTCAATCTAATCTTTTATGGAAAATTATTTTGGACAGAATTGGATTGAAATAATATTATGGATTAACGGTTAATATGACAGGGAATAAATTAAAAACTAAAAAAACAAATACTAAACCCGCAAAGAAAAAGGTAGCCGCGCGCAAGGCAAAGAAGAAATCTAAGGTGAGTAAGGGGACAGGGGTGAAGGGTAAGAAAAAGGGATTGAAAAGGCGTAAAGAGAAGAGGTTAAGGTCAGAATTGGTAAAGAGTACTGAGGCGGCGGAGGAAAAAGTCGGTAAAAAGGGTTTGCAGGAGGAGCTGACGCCGCCTACTGGTGTTCCGCGCGATGAAGATATTGAAATAGCCGATGTTGAACGAAACGATTACGACGAGAACACCGCTATAAAGCTTTATCTTCACGAGATTGGACAGGTTAATTTGCTTACGCCCCAGGAGGAGATAGAACTTGCAAAGCGGATAAAAGCAGGGGACCAGGAGGCGCGCGAGAAGATGATAAAAGCAAACCTGCGGCTGGTTGTAAAAATTGCGCGCGATTATGAAAACTATGGTTTGCCGTTGCTTGACCTTATAAGCGAGGGGAACATCGGCTTGATGAAGGCAGTGGAGCGGTTTGACCCATCAAAAGGCGGCAAACTCTCTACTTACGCATCGTGGTGGATCAAGCAGGCAATAAAGCGGGCGCTCGCAAACCAATCAAAGACCATCCGTCTGCCTGTTCATCTTGTGGATAAGATTGCCAGAATGCGCAAGGCTGCCTTGAGGTTGCAGGAGATACTTGGCAGGGAACCGACCGATGAAGAGGTGGCGGAAGAATTGGGAATCCCGGTTTCGCGCGTCACACAGATGCGCACAGTCTCTATAAGACCGACCTCGCTTGATGCCCCGATTGGCGATGATGATTCAAATAATTATTCGGAAATAATTGCAGACGAAGCCGCAATCACACCTTATAAACAACTTGAAGACCAGACTCTTACAAGTATGCTCAAAGAACTTGTCAAGGAACTTGACCAGCGGGAATCGGAAATTTTAAAGTTTAGATTCGGACTTGACGGCGGCGGCGAGCGAACACTTGAAGAAGTAGGTGCAAAATTTGGCGTAACCCGCGAGCGCGTCCGCCAGATTCAAAACGCGGCTTTGAGAAAACTCCGCAAGATGATTGAAAAATACGAAAAGGGTAAAGCCGAGCAATCTTGAGAAAAATGACCTATGAGCGATAAAGTGATTTCCCCGGACGATATTAAGGCGGCGATAAGAAACATTCCCGATTTTCCACAGCCCGGCATTCAATTTAAAGATATCACGCCGGTGCTCGGAAATTATCGCCTGTTCAGGGCAGCCATAGACTATATGTGCGCCGGGTTCAAACCGGGCGATATTGACGCGGTGGTCGGTATTGACGCGCGCGGATTTATCTTTGCAGCCGCCGTCGCCCTTGAACTCCACACAGGAATGGTGCCTGTCAGAAAAAAGGGCAAACTCCCGTTTTTTACAATAGAACAGAGTTACGAGCTTGAATACGGATCAAATACGATAGCGATTCACGTGGACGCATTCAAAAAAGGGAGCCGCGTCCTGCTTGTTGACGACCTCCTTGCAACCGGTGGAACAGCAGCGGCTGCGGTTGAACTGGTCAATAAAGCAGGTGGAATAGTCGCCGGTATTCGGTTTTTGATAGAGTTAAGTTTCCTGAAAGGAAGAGAAAAACTCAGCGGCTTGCCGGTTCATTCCGTAGTGGTATTTTGATGAGCGCCGAATCTTTTAAAAATCATATTTCTCCAGAATTTATCGTCAACTCTGACACAAGTTCGTTTTCCACAAAATTTTTCCCGGTAAAAGATTATAGCCTTGACCTTACATTTGATTCGGGTCAGACGTTTCGCTGGGAGAAAATTGACGGTGGCTGGGAAGGGGTAATTTATAACCGATGGACGCGGCTTGACCAACGTAAAAACGGGGTCCTGGCAACGGTCTTTGGAGAGGTTAAGGAATGGGGCTGGCTTGAGGACTATCTTCAAGTAAAGGTTAACATCGGCGCAATTACCCGAACCTTCCCGGACGACCCCTATCTTAAAGCCGCTGTTAAGGAATGCCGCGGCTTGCGAATAGTTCGTCAGGAGCCGTGGGAGTGTCTGGCTTCGTTTCTGATGTCTTCGTCTAAACAGATTGTCCAGATAAAACAGATTATCGCAAATTTGTGTCGGCGCTTTGGCGAACCGATCCTGATGCCACCGGGGCGCGCGCAACTTTTTTCGTTTCCAGCTGTGGAAGCGATAGCGCGTGCCGACGAAGCTGCGTTGCGAGAATGCAAAATGGGATTCAGGGCTGCATACTTAAAAAACACCGCGCAATTAATCTTGAAGAAAAAAATCAACCTTTACGAACTTTCAAATTTGCCTCTTCACCAGGCAAGAGCCGCATTGCTTGAATTTCCCGGTGTGGGTGTGAAGATCGCTAATTGCGTCCTGCTCTTTTCGCTCGGTTTTTACAACGCCTTTCCGGTGGATGTCTGGGTTAGAAAAGCCCTGCAAACCTTTTATTTTAACAATACGCCCATTAAAAAGAGCCAGATGGAAAAATTTACCTGCGACTATTTCGGAGAATATGGCGGATACGCCCAGCAATACCTGTTTCATTACATTCGGGTTAAACTCTCAAATAAAGAAAGCTTATAAATAATATTTGTCCAAAATAATTAATTGAAATTTTTGTAATGCGGTTATATGGAGTGCGGTGTTAAGCCTGTATGAGCAGGCGCAACACCGCTTTGTGAGGTTAGAAAACCACTAACCTTGAAAAAGAAACACACAACCATCAAATTAACCCCCACTTT
>JBAMMJ010000155.1:0-4655 GCA_039793825.1 Verrucomicrobiota bacterium
CAAGGCAAAAAACGTGAATCAGGCAGAAACGGTTTTAACCGCCGACTGCGACGTCATCCTGATTTACGCCGCAGGCGCCTGGGTAAACACTCTGGAAAAATTGGCTTCGGCTAAACAATGGAATTTGATGTTCCTGCGACATAGGTCCGGACCGGTCTATCTCTGGTATGAAATTGCTCACAACAGATTCTTGAGAAAAACTGTAGACCAATTTGGCCAACCAAATTTTACCACTGCCGACATCGTAGTTGACGACTACAAAGAACTGGAATGGCGCCTGCGCGCCCTCGCCGGTCTGCGCAACACTATCGGCAAAAAAATCATTACCGTCGGCGGCGCCTCCGGCTGGGGAGCAGGCGGCGCTAAAGCCCCTGAGATCGCCCAAAAATTCTGGAAGATGGAGCTAATTGACGTCCCATACCCGGTACTAAGCGAACGAATAAAAAAAGCGCTCCAGAACACCGCCCTGGTTGAAAATTGCAAAAAACTCGCAGAGTCTTACCTCAAACAAAAAACCGTTTCCCTCCACACCAAACGCGAATTCGTCCATAACGCCTTTATTCTAACAGAGGTTTTCAAACAACTCCTCGCAGAAGCGCAAACCGACACAATAACCATCAACCTCTGTATGGGAACTATAATGTCTATGTCCCAGACCACTGCCTGCCTGCCGCTCAGTCTTTTGAACGATTCAGACCTCCTCGCCTTCTGCGAATCGGATTTCGTCGTAATCCCCTCGGGCATCCTCCTCCACTATATCTCCGGACTGCCAGTCTTTTTAAACGACCCAACTTATCCACATAACGGTATCGTTACACTCGCCCATTGCACAGCCCCGCGGAAAATGGACGGCAAGCGCCCGGAACCGGCAAAAATCCTCACCCACTTTGAATCCGACTACGGCGCGGCTCCAAAAGTGGAAATGAAAATCGGCCAGCTCATCACCAATCTTATACCAGACTTTGACAACAAGGTCTGGTGCGGTTTCCTCGGCACAATTGATTCAAATCCATTCCTTGATATCTGCAGGTCTCAAATTGACGTGAAAGTCCACGCCGATTGCGACAGACTAAATCAAGAAACAAAAGGCTTCCACTGGATGACAGCCTACGGCAACTGGCTAAAAGAATGCGAATACGCCCTGAAAAAAGCCGGCGTGGACTTCATCAACCTCTCAAAAGATATAAAATTCGCCTGAAATAGACCACCCAAAATTCAATATCCAAACCGCGCCCCTGATTCGCCTTATCCTCCGCAAATCACTTCTTCACATCCAGGTCCTTTGTTGCCTGCGCAATAAATTCATTCAGTATAGATTCCCACTTCTGACTCAACTCCCTGACTTTTTCCGGATACCTTGACGCCAGGTCTTTAGATTCTGCCCTGTCTTTTTTCAGATTGTAAAGCTCCCACGGTTTCTTGTGGTCGCACACAAGTTTCCAATCCCCAACCCTTATTGCCTTATTCCCATCATGATACCACCACAAATAATCGTGCGACACCGAATTGTCCCGATAAAATACAGGAACAAGACTCTTTCCAGGCAACGGCGGCGCGTCAGGATGCTTTATCGGCGGCTCAACACTGCCGCTCACAAGATCAAGAACAGTCGGCACAAAATCAATTAAATGCCCCGGATTCTTCCTTATCCCGCCACGGTCCTTTATTATCCCATTGCCCCAATGAACTATAAACGGCGTGCTAATACCCCCCTCATGAACCCACGATTTATGAAGCCTGAACGGCGTATTTGCAGCGCTTGACCACCCCGGTCCAAGCGAAAGAAACGTCTTCGCAGAACCCGGCGCCGCATTCGTGTCGTGACCATCCCCCCTCACAATCATCTCAGCGCTCGCCCCATTATCAGATAAAAAGAAAATAACAGTATCCTCAAACACCCCCATCAACCTTAGCTTCTCCAGCACCCGCCCTATCTCTATATCCATCCGATGAACCATCGCCGCGTGTATAGCCATCTTAATCGGTTGAAACGCCTTCTGCTCAGCCGTTAACTCCTTCCACGGAATCGCCCTCCCACACTCGCCCTCGCCAAAAACCTGAACCATCCGCTGCTGCGGCAAATTCCAGCTCGGATACACATCCGGTTCAAGCCCCGGCAACCCGCAGTCGGCAAGCCCAAGCTTTTTTATCCTCTTATACCGCTCCAACCGCAATGCGTCCCAGCCAGCCTTATAACGGTCTTTGTACATATCAATATCCTGTTGCAAAGCCTGCAATGGAAAGTGCGGCTCCGTAAAAGCAAGAAACAAAAAGAACGGTTTGTCAGAATAATTTGTCTGATGCTCCGACAAAAACCCGATCGCGTAATCCGCAACCGCCGTCGCCGTGTAATATCCATCAGCCTCTTTAACAGGCGGCAACCTCTTATCATCAAGCGTATGATTCCGCGGATAAAACTTCCTATCATGGTCTTCCAGCGAATAAGAACGGTCAAAACCTGCCGACAATACCGGCCCGTCAATGTGCCATTTCCCTGAGTGATATGTCCTGTATCCATAATGCTTTAACATCTCCGGCAACATCAGAGCCCACGCCGGACGCCTCCCACTTGCCCCAGAACGAATCCCCGGCAAACTATCCCGCCTTATCTGCTGCGCGTAATATCCGCTCAATATTGAGCCGCGCGTAGGCCAGCACCGCGCCGTATTGTAAAACTGCGTAAACCGCAAGCCGTTTTGCGCAAGTCGGTCAAGATTCGGAGTACTTATCTCCCCTCCATAACATCCAATATCAGAAAAACCAAGGTCGTCAGCCATTATCAACAATATGTTCGGCTTACGCGGCTGCGCCGCAAACAGCAAAATGTCCGCAATAAAAACAACACAAAACAACATCCTCCCAATAATAGCGCGCATAAAAGAAACTTAACCAGGCAACACCTTTTCAGTCAATAATATTAACCGCCTTTGCCTCTTTTATCGCCGTATTAGAAATATAAGCCGCCTTTCCCACCGCGGTTGCTTCAACACCTCCAGATTTCACAACCGCCTGAAAAACAAGCGGCGGATTCAGTTCGCGATTCCCACGCTCCCTCACCGTAACCCCCGCTTTTGGAGCAACCTTTACCCACACAACCTTCTCTTTTCCTCCCTCAGGTGGCGTGCTAACAACCGTATCCCCCCCAACAATTGTGTAAAATTTTGCCGATTCCGCCGTAAGCGACAACTCCATCTGCGCCACTCCAGATACAGTCATTAACGGAAAAATCTTGAACATAACCAGCGCCGGCTTCGTTGCGCTCGGCAAGTTCGCCGCCCGCGCAACCAGATTCGTTATCGCTTCAAGCGAAAGCCGCGCCTTCTCTTCAGAGTATACCCTCCCAAGATATTCGCTATCGTATCTGCCATCCACTTTCTTTATCTCAAAACTATCCAGCTCCTGACGCCGAAGGTTGAAACACTTCCCTATCAAATTTGACGACGTAACCTCAAAATACAAAAAATGATTCGTCCGCCAGTGAGCGGCAAGCGCCGGATGCGATAACGACGTCGCTAGCGGCGCTCCCCCGCCACCCGAAGTAATATGAGTTATCGCTGAACCCGGACTCCCGGCAGGCGCAATCGGATAAAACCGCTCATAAATATGCGAATGCCCGGCTATCACAACGTCAACCCCGGTCCTGTGAAACAAAGGCAGATAATATTTGTGCCCCCACCCGGAAAAATGTCCCCCAAGATTAAACATCGGTATATGAACCATTACAATCTTCCAAGGCGCCTTCGTTGACTCCAACGCCCTCGCCGCAAATTTATACTGCTCATCGCTCTGCTTCTGATAATGATAATCCAGCCCAAGAATAAACACCGGTCCAGCCTCAAAGGCATAATAATTCTTCTTATCAGGCAACAAAAAATAGTTGAAATAATTGTCCGACTTCTCCTCGTGATTGCCCAATACAGGAAAAAGCGGTATTTCATCTATCACATTTGAAAGCGGCGAAAAAAATTCTCTCCCCCATACCTCGTATCGCGACCCTTTAGAAACAAGATCCCCGGTGTGAAGTATAAAATCAGGCGAAAACGACTTAAAATTCAGCGCTATGTCCCTATGCACCCCGGGATTTGACCGCGTATCCCCATAAACTATGAACCTCATCCTGTCAATCTTTGACGGAAAAGTCCTGAACTTTTTTACCTCCGTCTTCGTGCCACCGATCTGCGCGTAATAAAAATAGGTCGTGTCAGGCTGCAACCCCTTCAACGTCGCCTGATAAATATAATAATTCGTAGAAGAAAATATCCCGCCCAACGAACTACTACATTTTTTCCCGCCCCTGAGCTGAACCTCCACAAATTCATTTGTCCCATAATATACCTTCGCCGGCAAATTCACCGGCGACTCCCACATTATCGTCATCGTGTTTGAACCCGGCGCCTGCAAATACGGACCTTTAGAAATTAAATACCCCTCCCCGCTTAACAACTGCGAAATTGAAAAAATAAATACCGCCGCGACAACCCAACCACCGCCTGATAAACCGGTCCCGGAAAATCTTTTAATTACAAACATAATGAGATAAAACATAGAATTGCAGTGCAGATTTGTCAAACCGCTTTCATCATAGCGCCAAAAACCTGAATCATTAGAATTCCAAAAAAGGCGCATTTGGGTGAAATAAGATTTTTCAAAATTAT
>JBAMMJ010000156.1:0-4627 GCA_039793825.1 Verrucomicrobiota bacterium
TATTACGCCTTCGGAATCGGTTCAGCGAAATACTAAATAATTTTGAAAAATCTTATTTCATCCAAAAGTTCCTTTTTTCCTGGAATGCTAATGATTCAGGCCATTTTCTTAACCCCAAAATTTTGTTTCAAATTTAGCAGGAATGTTTAAGCTATCCCGAATGCGTTCTTTAACATCTTTATGCTTTTAGGAACCGCGGTATCTGGATTTTCCTTGCCTTCAAATTCAAGCGAAACATAGCCGCTATAATTCGCTTTTGCCAGAATTGTCGCTATTCGTTTGTAGTCCAGATCAAGCGTGTACCACTCGCCGCCTCCGTAGTAGGTTTTTGCCTGAACATAGACAGTTTTTGGAGCAATCTTCTCCAGTTTATCGTATGGGTTTTCAAGAAAGTTCCCGGTATCCATCAGCGCGCCGAGCCACGGGGATTGAATGGCGTTGAGGATTTTTAATAGTCCTTCGGGCGTTCGGGTTAGTCCCCAGTGGTTTTCAAGTGCGAGGACCACTCCGCATCTTTCCGCTTCCGGCAGACATTTTTCTATGCAATCAATGCACCATTTAAAGCCATCCTCTTCTGTGTATCCTGGCAGGACAGGCTCAATTCCGCGCGCCTTCATCAAATCGTCAAAGCTTGAAATTGTGTTCCAGCGTCCCGAATTGAGGCGGATAACAGGGATACCGAGTTCATTGGCAATTCGGATGCATTTTATTGTATGCTGAATTTCGCGGTTTCGCACTTCTGGATCGGGATCGACGAAATCTTGATGAATGGAAAGACATATCAGCGAAACCCCGTTTAAAAAGGCTGTTCGTTTGAGTTTTTTAAGATATACGATATGCTCATTTGTGAGCGGTTCTCGCTCTGGAATATCCATCTGGCGATGCAGAATATCCACGCCGCAAACACCGATGCGAGAAGCCTTTTGAATCACGGTTTCTATTGGGACTTTTTGCGAGCGGAAATGCCAGTAAGAATATGTGGCAATTCCTAACGAGACGCGCGGTTTTGAATCGGTTTTTTCTTCAGCGGCGCGAAGTTCTAAAAATGCGCAGGCGGA
Organism: Verrucomicrobiota bacterium; assembly: GCA_039793825.1. Classification (GTDB taxonomy): domain Bacteria; phylum Verrucomicrobiota; class Verrucomicrobiia; order Limisphaerales; family JAKPVM01; genus JAKPVM01. Next base: position 1,059 of record JBAMMJ010000156.1, read on the forward strand.
TGTTGTTGCTGCAAGCGATTTAAAAAAATCCCGTCTTGATGTCTTCATATAAAGACGATTAAAGCATATTTTCATTGCCGATTACAATTTTATAAATTGCAGGCAGAGGTGTTTAAAACCTTCTCCTTAATCGTTTGACGGTTTGTGAAATGTTTTGCGCGGGGAAGTTTTCTTTTTTTTCGGTTAAACTCTTAATCGGTTGCCACTCTGTTGCGCCCTCCGTCTGAATAGGCGTGGATTCGCCAATTCTGCCATCTATGAGCCATTCAATTATTTTTGAGCCGCTCACAGGACCATAAACCCGATTATCGGCGCCGATTACTTTGTATAATTTTTCCTTGATGATAAATCTTGCGTAATCTGCAGCGACTTTTTCTGCCAGTTCAAGGGGATTTTTTGCCTCCGGGTGTTCTTTGATTGCCTCCTGAGTTACCTTTGCCGCCTCGGATATTTTTTGAATAAATTCGCCGATTTTTGTTTCTGCAACCTTTTCCTGACCGAGTTGCAGGTCTTGAATCATAGAAGCAGTTGCTTCAACTTTTTGAGCCGCAGTCTGCAAAGTAGTGGTAAATTCGGTTCCAGCGGCGCCAAGCGTTTCATAGCCATTAACCACCATTTCAAGCCTTCCGGTGTTTGTATTCACTATCAGACCGTGAACCGGGACTTTTGGGCTGATAAGCGGGCTTTGCCTTATAAATTCTGTTGCTTTAATCACATTTTGCCGTTCGCTTGCAAAGAGTCCAAAAAATTCAACTATATTATCGGGCAACTTACTTCTATCAATTCCGAGCGCTTTAAATTGTTCGGTAATTGACAATACCGTTGATTTTCCAACAAGACAATCTGTATGCCCAATCACGGCGATTTCTCTGCCCTGTTTGATTGCGCAGGCGAGCGCGATTGACCGCGTAGTGCTGCTGAATGGTCCTGTGATTATATTGCCGGCGTTTCTAAGCCAGATAAACATATCTTCCGGCAATCCAAGCACATCTGGAAATAACTTATTCAACCGCGGGTCTATGCAGGTAAGGACAACCATTGGAAGTGAATCTATAAACTCAACAGCATCCAATGAAACTGATTTTAACGGATCGGACGATTCTTTGTTTGCCTTTAATATGGCTTCAATTAGTTTCATCTCAAAATTAGCTCTCTCAGGTTTGATCTTTTTGTGGTTCAACCTGCGATTGCGATTTTTCCTGTTTTTGAGATTCGCTTTCCATAGATTTTTTTATCGCCGGCACCTGTTCCATCAATTTTTCTAATTTGATTCCGGTAAGACTTTCAATCACGGGCGGCAGTTGAGCCATAATCTGGGCGACGTCACCGGTAAATTTGCTCGCGCCGCCGGAAGAATTGCCGGAATTTATGATGACAATCTTGTCAGTCTTTGAGAGCGGTTCAGAGATTTTAGCGGCGATCTCCGGTAACACTTTCACAATCATTTCAATAACTGCCGCCTCGTTGTATTGCTTGAATGCCTCGGCTTTTACACGCATTGCCTCTGCCGTGGCGCGTCCTTGCGCTTCAATTACGGCTGCTTCTGCAAGACCGCGTGCCTTTAGAGATTCTGCTTCGGCATAGCCGATTGCCTTTGTAACCTCTGCGTTGGCGAGACCTTGAGCTTTTGCAACATCCGCGCTTGCAAAGCCTGTGGCTTTTGTTGCGTTTGCCGCGCCGTTTGCCTCAGTTTCCAATTGATATTTCTTGGCGTTTGCCAGCGTCTCTACCTTGTAGCGTTCGGCATCGGCTGGTTTTTGAACGTTTGCCTGCAGTTCCTTTTCTTTCCTGCGGATTTCCTGTTCCTGCAACTCTATCTGTTTCTGCTTTTCAATTATGCTGACTTGAATCTCTTCGGCTTTTACAAGCTGACCTGTCTTAAACTTTTGCAGGTCGTAGGCGAGGTCGGCTTCGGCTTTTTTCTGGTTAACCGCTGCTTGAAATGTTGCGACGTTGATTTGATAATCGCGCTGCGCTTCGGCAATCTTTGTATCGGCAGCGTATTTTGCCTCCTGACCAGCCTGTTGAGCCTGGGCGCTTTTTATGATTGCATCTCTGTCGGCTTCAGCCTGGGCAATTTGAGCATCCCGCTTTACCTGCGCAATTCGCGGTTTGCCCAACGCGTCAAGATAGCCCTGATTATCGCGAATATCGCGAATGGTAAAACTGACAATGGAAAGCCCCATATTAGCCATATCGCCGGCGGCAACCTCTTGAACCTTTGCGGCAAAGGCGTCGCGGTTTTGATAAATCTCCTCTACGCTCAAGGTGCCGAGTATGGCGCGCAGGTGCCCTTCAAGGGTTTGAGTGGCGATGCTTTTAATTTCGTCGCGTCCCTTGCTCAAGAATTGCTCGGCTGCGGTCGCGATTGATATGTCATCGCCTTTGACTTTTATTTGCGCCACGCCGTCAACCTTTACTGGGACCCCTTTGCTTGTGTAAACCTCAGGCGTCTGGACATCTATTGTTATCAGTTCTAACGAAAGGACATCAACCTTTTCAATTATTGGATAAACAAAAGTGCCACCGCCTTTTACTATCCTGAAACCCCTGACCCGTTCAACCCCATCGGCATCTATGTATCTATGCTTGCGACCCGAAACAATTAACACCTCGTTCGGACCAACCTTTGTGTAGCGGCTCAACACTATGGCAATGCCCAGTATTACAACAAGGACTATTATTATTGCGGCAAGCACAGCTAATCCAGAACCGCCGCTAAACTGCGCTATTAGAGATATCGCGTTCATTTTGTCTCACTTTTGAATTTTTACGTAAAATTGCGAACCGACTATTTTTGAAATTTTCACAAGAGCCCCGCTCGGGACAGCTGCGCCAGTTTCCTCGCGCGCAGGCGCATTGTAACGGCTACCACCATGAACATAGGTAATTTCACCGACGCCGTTTTCCGGTATTGGTGTTATCACAGTTGCCTCTTTCCCCACCAGTTCTCCCACCTTGGATTCGCTTGAACTTTGGGTTTCTTTGAATAGTTTTCTGAGCAGTGATAAAACTATAAATGCCACGCCAAACGCGCAGGCTACGGAAAGCGGCGCGCTGATGTAGGATTTTTGAGCCCATTCAAATTGGTGAAAGATAATTCCAAAACCTCCAAACGCGGTTACAAAAGAAGCAATTACTGTTGGACTAAAAGCCGAAACGCCAACACCATCGCTTGTATCGGCGCCAGCCTCGGCGTGCCCGCCACTGCCAATGTCCGCATCGTGACCGCCTGTTATGTGCCCGAGCACCGCGCACACTACCATAAATAAAAATCCAGCAACGAGACAAAATAGATAAATTAAGGTTATCATTGGCTTGCGCCTATTATCTTTTAATAGGTTAACTATTATTTGAGCAAAGACAAGCAGAAATTTGTTTTAAAGTGAGTAACCTGAATCCTTAACATTCCAGGAAAAAAGGCACTTCTGGGTGAAATAAGATTTTTCAAAATTATTTAGTAATTGGCAGAACAAAACCCGAAGGCGTCATACACTGGCAACCACTCATAATCAGGTGGGTAGAAAAACGGAAAATATTAATATAACTCTGACGGGTGTAAACAAAAT
>JBAMMJ010000157.1:0-22429 GCA_039793825.1 Verrucomicrobiota bacterium
TTGTTCAACCACGTCAGAGTTATATTAATTTTTATCCATTTTTTTATTCGCCTGATTATGAGTGGCTATCAGTGTTTGATTCCTTCGTGGTCTGTTCAGTCTATTACTAAATAATTTTTACAAAACTGATTTCACCAAAAAGCGCATTTTTTATCGTGATGCTAATGATTCGGGTTTTTATAACCTTGAACCTTATTAAACAAACATATTATTAACTTTAAATCAAAGTCTTCAGTTTATAAAAAAACGGCGATGCTCCAAGCATCGCCGTTTTTCCTAACAAATTTAAGATTTGCTATTAAGCAACCTCAATTTGAGGCGGATTCTTCAAAATATTGTGCAAGCTCGGCATTGGCGGTTTCAACGTGCGGAAATCGCCGAATGTCATCTTGGAAGCGTCAACATAAAGCTGGTCTGGACCATATTTGAACTCCGAGTTGAGTATGGCATCCCAGGTCACCTCGCCACCGCTATAAGCCGCTTCGCGTCCCATAATTGCAGTAAGCGTGCTATCGGTTACATTTTTAGCCTCATTGAGTTCCTTATCCTGAACGATTGCGCGGATAAGGTCAACGTGTTCTTGCGTGTATGGATCGTTAGTGTCAAGTTTAAGGGTTGGACGAATCCGTTCGCCATTTTTGAGCGTGATGCTGCTTCCCGGATTGGATGTTCCGAGCGTGCCATGCACCGCTTCGCTCACAGATGACCAGGAACGTTTAATCTGCCCGCAATAGCTGAACATCCTTACGCCGTTCTTGTATTCATATTCAACGGCAAATTCGTCCCAGATTTCGCCGCTCTTATTTCCGAGTTGCTGCCGCGCGCCCATACCCCAGCAACGAACCGGATGGTCATTCCCCATTATCCAGTTGCAAACGTCAAGGTTGTGAACATGCTGTTCAACAATGTGGTCGCCCGACAACCAGATGTAGTGATACCAGTTGCGAATTTGTTTTTCAATTGTCGTATCACCCCTATCACCGCGATGCCATATCGGACCGCCGTTAACCCAGTAAGCGCGCAATGTAATAATGTCGCCAATCGCGCCATCCTGGATTCTCTTAATGATATCAATGTAGCCAGCCTGATGACGACGTTGTGTTCCAGCCGCCACTTTTAAGCCTTTCTTTTTTGCATCTTCATAAGCCTGATACATTATCCGTGCACCGGGTCCATCAACTGCAACCGGCTTTTCTGTAAAAACGTGTTTCCCCATATCTATGCAGGCTTTGAAAATCGGCGGGCGGAATCCGGGCGGTGTAGCAATTATCGCATAGTTAACTCCGGGCTCGCTCAATGCTTTGATATACGCATCAAATCCGCTAAAGCATTTATTTTCGGGAACACCGTAAGCCTGAACACCGTGTCTTGCCTGTTCAGGGAATATATCGGCAACCGCCACAATTTTCCCTTCCACGCCTGCTATTTTCAGGGCGCTAAGAAAGTTCTGTCCCGCGCCACCACCACGTCCACCCATACCAATGACGACCGCATTGATCGGTCCCTTGGATTGAGCATTGAGTATTGAAGGGAAACCAACCGCCATTGCGCCAGCAGCGAGAGTCGCCCCTTTAAGGAAAGAACGTCTTGAAACTTCATTCGTTTTCATATTTTCGTTTCTCATAGGCATCTTTGATATTGTTAAAATTAATTTCTGTTAATACAAGACTTTTTTTATATTATTTTTATTCAAAAATATTTTATGCATAATATCATTTTATGACAAAACAGGTTTTAACTCTTGGACACTCGCCCGACCCTGACGACGCCTTTATGTTTTACGGTATGGCATCAGGGCTTGTGGATTGTCGTGGCTATTCTTTTGAACATATTTTGCAGGATATCCAGACCTTGAATGAACGGGCAAAAGAAGGAAAACTTGATATCTCAGCAATCAGCTTTCATGCGTATCCGTTCGTTGCCGATAAATATGCCTTGCTCCCCTGTGGTGCAAGTATGGGCGACGGCTACGGTCCAATCATTGTCTCAAAACGACAGCTTTCAAAAAGCGAGATTCTGAACTCAAAAATCGCTATCCCCGGCGAATTAACAAGCGCTTTCCTCGCCCTGCAATTATACCTTGACCGCCCTTCAAAGGATATTAACTACGTGGTCGTTCCTTTTGACCAGATTTTTGAAGCAGTCTTAAGCGGTAAGGTTGACGCCGGGCTCGTGATTCACGAGGGACAACTCACTTTTGACCGCGAAGGACTTGTGGTCTGCGTTGACCTCGGCGTATGGTGGAAAAAGGAAAACGACGGACTGCCGCTTCCTCTGGGCGGAAATGTTATCCATAAAAGAATCCCGCCCGATGAACAGAAAATTATTTCCAACATCATAAAAGAAAGCATTCAGTTCTCGCTTGCCAACCGCAAAGAAGCGGTAGAATACGCCCTGCGGTTCGGACGCGGACTTGATATAAAACTTGCCGACAAATTCATCGGTATGTATGTGAACGACTGGACTAAAGACTACGGCGAAAAAGGGCGCGAATCAATCCGTAGATTCCTTCAAAAAGCGGCAGAAAAAAGATTCATTCCGCAATTCAAAGGACTTGAGTTTGTGGAGTGAGAAAACGTAGAATTACCCAATTATGAAAAGAATCCTGAAGCCAATTAATATGATTGTAATAAGAACCGGTTCTTTGTTCATTACCCTCGTAATTATCGCTTCTACCATCGGATACAATGTTTTTGCCCAGCAAAACGAGGTTGATATTCCCCCACAAAAATCCCGTTTAGGCATAAATCTTGCCGGTCCGGCAGACTGGAATACCGAGCATCCATTCGTAGACGTGTTCAAACTCTCCCGCAAATGGATTAGCCAGAAAAAGGGGATGCCGTGGGGAAAAGGTCCAGAACTTGAACGCGACGAAAACGGATGGATTAAAAGACTTGAACCCGATTGCTGGGCAGAAACGCCAATTTTAACGGGCGGTCACGCGCCAGTCGGCGAATATGTTTGTTTGTATGATGGCGAGGGTGAAATTGATTTTACAATGAACGCAAAAGTTGTATCGCGCGCTCCGGGACGAATTGTTGTATTTATAAATGCTGAGAAAAATGGGACATTCCTCGCAATCCGCAAGACAAATCCGCAAAATTATGTCCGCAACATCCGCGTTATAATGCCCGGGCAGGAGACCACTTACAAAAATGAACCGTTTACTCCTCAATTTTTAAAACGTTGGCGGAATTTTAACACAATCCGATTTATGGACTGGATGGAGACCAACGGTTCAAAACAAAAATCGTGGAAAGACCGCCCCACGCCAGATTATTGCAATTACACAGAAAAAGGAGTCCCGGTGGAAGTTATGGCTGACCTGTGCAATCGCCTGGGTGTGAATGCGTGGTTCTGTATGCCGCATATGGCTGATGATGATTACGTCCGTCAATTTGCCGCGCTGGTTAAAAAATTGCTTAAGCCCGAACTAAATATCTACATTGAATACTCAAACGAGGTTTGGAATTCAATTTTTGAACAAAACCGCTATGCGCAGCAAATGGCAAAAACACTCGGCATTCCGCCGCTGGAACGCCCCTGGGAAGGCGCCGGAAAGTTCTACGCACAACGTTCTGTGGAAATTTTTAGAATCTGGCAGGAGGTCTTCGGTAATGACAAAAAGCGGCTCGTTCGCGTTATAGCGTGGCAGGCTGCAAGCGGAGAATACTGGAGCGATAAAATTGTGCTCTCATATAACGAGGCATATAAGAATTGCGACGCCTTTGCAATCGCGCCTTATTTTTCAATGAACATTAGTCCGAAAGGCAAACCCGATGTCCAAACCGTCGCGGGATGGACGGTTGAACAGGTCCTTGATTACGCGCGCACAAATTCAATTCCAGAATCTGTTAGATGGATGAAAACTCAAAAGAAAGTTGCCGACAAATATAATTTGCGGCTTATCTGTTACGAGGCAGGACAACATTTTGTCGGCGTCGGTGGTGGTGAAAACAATGAACAACTCACAAAATTGTTGATCGCCGCAAATAAACATCCGCGAATGGCAGAACTCTATAAAATTTATCTGGATGAATGGAAACAGATTAGCGGAGATTTAATGTGCATATTTTCATCAGTCGGAACATATTCAAAATGGGGAAGCTGGGGGTTGCTTGAAACCGCAGACCAGTCCAGTTCTCCAAAATATGATGCCGTTATAAAGTGGATAAAAGAAAACCCGAAAAATTAAAAACTAATTATTGGATAGGCATAGTTCGCGTTGCCCCGCTCAACGGTGATTACAATACAACGCTCCAAAAAATTGGAAACTAATCTATGTATTTTAACGCTATAGACTGGGCGGTAATCGTATTATATCTGGTAGGCATAATTGCCCTCGGAGTCTGGTTTGGCAAAGACCAGCGCACAACCCGCGATTATTTTCTCGGCAGCCGTAACGTAGCCTGGTGGGGAATCGGTTTTTCAATTGTTGCCGCTGAAACAAGCGCCCTAACAATTATAGGCGTCCCGGCGCTCGCTTATGGCGGAGATATTTCCCTGATTCAAATAATCATCGGTTACGTTATAGCGCGAATAATTCTGGCTATAATAATGGTTCCACACTATTTCAAAAAAGAGATTTATTCGCCATATCATCTCTTTGCAAACACTCTGGGCTCTTCCGCGCGCCAAACCGCCGGCAGCTTTTTTCTTATCAGCGAAACGCTCGCAGCCGGCGTCCGTGTTTATGTGGTAAGTATCCCGATTCAATTAATGCTCGGAATTGGCGTGCTGGAGGCAATACTGTTGTTCATAATTCTCTCTTTAATCTATACTTATATCGGCGGTGTAAAGGCTGTTATCTGGACAGACGCAGTTCAATTCGCGCTATTTCTACTGGGCGGCATTTTTACGTTGGCATATATTCCTTCAATAATGGAGGGGGGATTGACCGCTGTAATTGCAAAGGCAACAGCCGGCGGCAAACTTCACTGGCTTAATACGCATCTTGATGTGCTTGCCAACGACGGTGTTGCCGCGTTTTTAAAAGCGATTCTCGGGGGAAAATTCAACATCTGGATGGGGCTCATCGGCGGCACGGTTATGGTTATGTCCTCACACGGGGCGGAACAGTTAATTGTTCAACGCGTGCTTGTCTGCAAAAATGTGAGCGACGGACGAAAAGCCCTGATTTTAAGCGCTGTTTTTATATTTCCGCTGTTCCTTGTTTTTTTACTCGCCGGGGCGATGTTGTGGGTTTATTACCAGACGCATCCGTTTAAAATTCCGTTACCGGACCAACAAGATGTGGCAGGGATGAAAAAGACCGATTTTGTCTTTCCTATTTTTATGATAACCGAGACGCCGCACATTCTCCGCGGTTTTCTAATCGTCGCCATATTATCCGCCGCTATGTCCTCGGTGAGTTCGGCGCTCACGTCGTTAGCTTCGGTTTCAACAATGGATTTTATCAAGCATTATATTCGCGGACGTTCAGAGGACTTTTATTTTAAATTCAGCAAATACTCCACTCTCTTCTGGGCGGGAATGCTAATAGTGGTGGCATACCTTAGCCGGGAGGTCAAGTTCGTGTTCAATACCGCTTTTTCGCTTCGCGGTTTAACAAGCGGCGCATTGCTCGGCGGTTTGTTGCTTGCGGTCTTTAGACCAAAAACAGGCGCAAAACCTGTCGTGGCAGGTATGTTAATTTCGCTTGTTTTTATGATATTGATTCAAACCCTGCCTTCATTTGGTCCGACAAAAGAATGGTGGCATAATACGTTCGGAGTTGAAATTCTCTGGCCCTGGTACACCCTGATAGGAACACTCGTAGCGATTACCTCATCAGCCATTATCTCAAAAATTTCCAGACGCAAAAACCGCGCAACAGCCAATAACACCGCGGCTATTCACTGATCCGAACCCTATAAAATCTCATTTCCCCGCTCGTGTTCGTATCTACATACTCGCAAATTCCCGCATTCCCGATAAGGTTTGAGGCTATTACAACCCAGTTTGTTGAAAAAACAGAATTTGCCGATTCAATAACATATCTTTTAGCAGGCGCCGCGTTCCATTTCAATTTGATATGGCGGTTGATAGTTCCATTTGATTTTTCCGATAAAAGCTGAAACCGCGACTGCGGGTCCACCGGGTCTGTGCCGGCTTTATATTCAAGCAGATTCGGCACGCCATCTCCATCGGCGTCGGCAGATGCTTGCGAAAGGAGATTGCTGACAGACCCAAAGTGGCGCAACCGCCATATATCAGGAATACCATCGTTAAAGGAAGAGCTTGAACGCTCCTTCATCGTAATTACACCGGCGAGTTTGCCGCGAAGGCTAAACCCGCCAGCAGATAATTTCATAAAATTGATAGCATAAGCGGCATTCTGGTTTGCTGTTGCGGGAAGAGTTATACGAACGGTTCCAACTGTGCCGCCATTTCTTATTCCTTCAACCGACGGATTCAACCAGGCGGCTGAATAATTTGCCGCCCATTTTGACATAGTTAACGAAGGCGCGCCAATCGCTGCGGCAGGTATAAATTGAATCGGGCTTTCAATAGCAGGCGATCCATCAAGAGGCTCAACAGCAAGGTTGAGCAGAAAAACTTTCATTGGCTGCTCACCGCCAATCTGGACTTTTATCGGCACATCAACAGTTTGTCCGGGCATCCCGATGATATCTTCGGCATAAAAATAAATATCTTCAGGTTCCGACAAAACTGTGGATTTAGATTTTGTTTGTGGAAACAGGCTATGACGTGAAATGTTTGTCACCCCCGCTGTTGTCCACGTCCTGCCCGATGGGGTGTAATATCTCTTAAACCAGGTGAGCGCAGGGTCAATTGAACGGCGGTAGGTGACGAATATGTCGTAGATATCAAGAACTCCGTCGCCCATAGCGATTGTATTGATTGATGTGTCATTGCCATTGAAAAGATTTGTTGACGGGATATTAATTCCGTTTGTTGAAACACAGCAAGAATCCATAGCGTCGTATAAATCGCTGGCTATCGGTGGCGTATTTAATCCATACGCGGCGGACTGAAACACCTGCACAACATCGTTGTTTAACAGGTAGCCGTCGCCAAAATCTCCACCATTAAACCACCTGAACGGCGCAACATCTCCGACAAGGTAGCCAACCTCTCCAATAGTTATTTCCTTGATTGAATTTATTGGTCCCGCAACCAGAGAACCGTTTGTCGGCGTCTCAATGAAGACATCTCTGCCAATCCCGTCAGAGGTAGCCGAGGGGCGAATTATTTGAATTCTATATTTTGAACCGATTGGCAAACCGGTCGGGATGTGTAAAATAAGACTTCCTGTAATAACCTTTCTATCGGCGCTTAAAAACAGGTTGTCGTGAGCCATAGAGTAGGTAATTAAATCTTGAGATTTTGTATTATAAAAATTGGTTAAAGTGGCACGCTCCATCCACAGGACGCCGAGAAATCCAGAGGTCCATTCATTGCTGATTATAATTGTGTTTGTTATATTACCACTATAATAAAAAGCAGGCGGTAATTCTAAAAAAACACCCTGTTCGCCCTCTTTAGGTTTTTTAAGAAGCGATTTAAATTCAAGCGAAGGCAAACCGATTGATGGAGTTATGTTTGTAACAAGGACTCCATATTGCAATGTATACATCGTTGGCAGTGGCGCTGGCGCCGGCAAAAGGCTCAACGTTACCGGAACATTAAATGCCTGCCCCGGCGCCGCAATGAACATACAGGAAGCCTCTTCGCCGCGCGTGGCGTCAAAACCAAAACTTATCTTATTTGCCACGCTGTTAGTGAACAAAAATGTCCTGGACACTATATCGCTGGGGAAAAATCCATTCATATAAGCTCGCACTTTGAAGAGGATGTCCGACGATATTTTCAACGATATATAAGAGTTGTTCGGAACCGTGATAGAATTAGTTGAATTAAGTTCAGGATCGCTTCCGTCAATTGTATAAACCAGTATTGCCTCGGGACTCGCCGATGAAACTCTGAAGCCTGATGCATTTTCCCCATCAATCAAAGGTCTGGCGGTTTTAAAAATCACACGCGCGCGCGTTACAGAGCTCGGCTTGCGCCCGCTTGCAACACTGATTGCCTTTATGGTCAAATCCGGATATGAGCCAGTAATAAGGGAGGTTGGAAGCGCTGGCATCCCGTCTTCATAATGCGGTGCAAGAAGTGTATCTGGCGATTTAGGGTCAGGATCAGGAATGGAATTTGTCTCAAATTGGTTTGTCGGCGTCGGACCATAAGTATAATAGTTTTCAACCCCCGGTTCAGACTTTATGGCAAGGATGATATTGTTATTAAATGTTTTTCCATCTACTTCTTCAAACGCTGTTACAAAACCAAATTCGGCTTGCACAAGATATGCGTGGCCAATTTTTGGCGCGGAGATTGGGGGTTTTGGAGGAAAAACCTGAATGCGCCGTAGCGCGCCCGGTGAGGTCTCGGCGCCTTTAGAATCAACAACATAAAAACCGCCGCTTTCTGCGTCAAACGCAAGACCAATCGGTGTATTAAATGTTGCGACTGATTCTGTGCCATCTACTCTGCCCGCCGTTCCTGCAATACCGACCAGCGATTCAACCGAATAGGTCATAAGGTTTGAATTGTAATATAACCTGCGAATGACGTGGTTTTCAGAATCCGAGATAATCAGACCGGTTGTTCCACCAAGCCAGAGCAAACCCTGCGGACTATTAAAACGGGCAAGAGTCGCGTCAACGCTATTAAGAAAACCTGATTGTCCCTTTACCCCAGCCACATCGCTCACAACACCGCTGCTGATATTTACGGTTTTTATCTGATGATTCAGTTTGTCGGCTACCCAGATTAAATTACCACCGTCAAACGCAACCCCTGTCGGATTATTGAATCCGACCGCCAGAGTTGTTAAATTATTATTCGTATCAAGCAAACGGACTGCGTTGTTTTTGGAGTCAGCAATATAAATATTTCCAGAGTTGTCCGCGGTTAACCCAATTGGGAATCTGAGCCTTGCGTTAGCCCCACTTCCATTTTGAAACCCCGATACACCTGCAAGACCTGCAATTGTTGAAACCGTTCCATTATAAGAAATAAACCGAATTGTGTGGTTATAGGTATCGGCAACAACCAGTCCACCGCGTGCCGCCACAATTCCAGAAACGCCGTTGAATCGCGCCTGAAGTCCCATCCCGTCGTTCGTGCCGCTTATCCCGGTTAAACCTGCAAAAATTGAGACCTGACCGGTTGAGGTTGAATATTTCAAAACCCGATGATTTCCCGAATCTGTTATATAAACAGAACCATCTTCGCCAATCGCAACTGCGCGCGGTTCAAATAAGCCATTGGTGATAATCGTCTCCACAACTACTCCCGGCGCATTTACCATTCCCAATAGCGCCAGCGCAAAAACCGTCAAAAAGAGATTTTTCGCTCTCATAATAAAGCCTTTCCTGATTAAATTTTCTATCCTTTGCATTATTGCCGGATAACTATTTTGTTCTTACTCTGAAAAACCTGAACGCGGTCTGACTGTTTGTTAAACCAAACTCAATCATATCGCCATTGCCGGATAGAGTGTTAAATTCGTTCCAGACGTTCAAATTATCAGACCACTCAATCGCATAACGCAACCCGGTTTTTCCAAACCACCTGATACGCATCCCTGTATCTGGCTGCAATGTTGATCTCTGAATCAGCAGGCGCAATTTGACAGGATTAGAACCTCTTGCAAACTCCATCCAGTTAGGCACACCATCGCCATCAGGGTCAGCCTCAGGTTCAGACCAGCGATTTGTAATACTGCCGAAAAAGTTTGTCCGCCACTCATCGGATATCATTGCAGTCTTTAAACCAACTTCAGACAGCACACATACATTTGCCGGAAAACTCTCTAAATTAAATTGTCTATTCCCCCAGCCAGAATCTGGACGCATAAAGCGAACGGTATAACTATCCCCTGGCTTTGCAGAAGCAGGAATTTTAAATCTAATATAACCAAGCAAATTGCTGCCGCTGATACCGGAGCCAAACGTCTCGCCGAATCCATATCCTCCCCAGACGCAAGCCAACCCGGAATTTCCAATCTGGGTTGTCAGAGGTTGAGCCGATACAACAGAGATAAATTGCGGAGACTCTTCAGGCGGTGGAGAGGCGTCATCCGGAATAATTGAAGCCCTGAATTGAAGTCCATACAGGAGAACGTCCGACGCTGTTTGCAGGTAAACAGGGACATTTACAAATGAGCCTGGCTGAACATTCGCCACGGAAATAGCGCCAATCCGCGCATCGCGGCGCCATACAATATCGCCGTTTTCGCTATGCTGAATTATTGGCGAGTATGCAATCTGAACATCCGCAGCCACGCCATTTGTCCGCACGCCGCCGTTTGTCCAGTAACGAACCCAGTTTGTGCCTGCTGGTGTGTTTGTCAATAATCCGAGTGATCGGAGCAAAATCCGCTGCCAATCCATAAACCTTATATCGCCGTCTCCGCCGGGGATACCGGGTTCATCGTCGGGAAAGGCATCCATTGCGTCAAATAAATCTGTAAATGGCGGCGGTGTCTTAATTCCCAGCGAGGCGTAAAACACGTTTACCACATCGTTATTTAACAACCTGCCGTCGCCAAACGCCCCTGCCTCATACCAGCCAGAGGGCGCAGTGTCGCCAATAGTGTATGCAACATTTGTGATGTAAATTGTTTTTGCCGCAAGCGGAGTCAAAACGATATTATTCGTGGAAGACGACGGCAATCCATCAGATGTGCCGGAAGCAGTTGTTACCTGAATGGTATAAGAATCGCCAATGGTTGCTGAAGAAGGAATTGGGACAATAAGCATTGCGACAACTGCATAAGATTTGACTTCAAAATTTGAGTTTGTTCCTATTGCGGTAATTACCAGAGACCGAGAGTTTCCAATCAATAGACTTGTTGAATCAAGCACAGCGGGTTTAGACGGGTCTAACATCGGCGCCGCAATTTGAATAAAATCGTTTGTTGTTACATTCATCAATCTAAATTGGTCTGAAATCACAGGCGCCGCGCCGTTGGGCGTAATCTGAGCGATAAATTGAATAGAACGAAGCCGCTCGCCGGGCTTCATCACAGCCACAACCGGAACAATTATTGTAGAACCAGGACCTGCCTTTTTGTCTTTGGGTATCCCGATTGAACTGGCATCAACCGCTTTGCCGCTTACCGTTGCGCTTGAATTAGTCCCCGAAAACGCCTTGACTTTCAGATAAGAAAGGTCTTTAGCGCTTTCATTCCAATTTATAGTACCGGTATTTCCAGAAATCTGAACCCTTAAACTGTTCGTATTTGGTTCGCTGCCATCGGTTGTGTAAAAGACATCCGGAACAGAACTTAAAACCGTAATTGTGATCCCATCCGGGTAGTAGCCTGAATCCGGCGATATTGACGGCGCCGGCACCACTGTTCCATTAGTGCCTCCACCGCCTTGAATGCCCAGATTTACACCGCTGACCTGACGAATAATATGATAATATACCTCGCTCGTGAAAATCTTTGTTCCATCAAAAGAGATGGCAACAGCCACAGGTTCTCGCGCTGCCGGGTCTAACGGTGTTCCCTCAACAGTTCCATCAGACCAACCTTCAAACACCGGCGGATTGCAGGTGGGGCAATACTCCCACAGCGCGGGGTCAATTCCGTAAATAGTCGTAGTGTAACCATTGGTCTGGACAAGCCTGACCCGATGATTCAGTCTGTCAGCGACAACAAGCGCGCCATTGGGCGCCTTTGCGATCCCTGCCGGGGAATTAAATCTTACCACTGAAGCAACACCGTTGCTGAAACCGGCAACGCCTCCTGCCAGATTTACAACACCTGATGTGTTCGGATTCACGATTTTTATTGAGTGATTTCCCGTATCGCTAACAGCTATTAATCCATTGTCAAGCATAGCAACACCCTGCGGATTGTTAAACCCGGATGCGATAACCACAGGAACTCCATTAGAAGAATTAACCCGCTTTAAAAACCCGCCCGATTCCGTCACATAAAAATTCATTGAACTATCAACCGTCAATGCCGTTGGAGAGTTAAACGCGCCGGCGTAATTTACCTGTCCGAGATAATTGTAATTGGTATCAAATTTGTGAATAAAGCCATCACCAGCAGTCAATACATACATATTCCCGGCTGAATCAAATAAAATACCAACCGGCAGATTAAGATTGCGGATAATGGTTAATGTCCTGTTTGCGGATAAATCAAGCCTTCTAATCGCATTGTTATTCTTATCTGCGACATAAAGACGCCCATCAAAACCTATAGCAAGCGCGGCAGGAAAATTAAACTGAGCCTGTTGTTTGCTATCGCCATCCACAAAACCGTAATCCGGTCCGTTTGGAGTAAGCCTGCCGCCGGCTAAGGTTGTAACCGTCTGGGCAGACAGAAGTGCCGCAGGAAGAAAAACCCAAAGCGCTATTACCGCTGCCTTCAGGATTTTTAATCCGGGCGGTCTAAATAGTTTCAAAAATGGTTTCATATCCCAAACCAGTTATTGAGTTGACAGTTAGAACAAAGAACGCGATTTATCTTTTGGCGCGCCGGAATCCCATGCAGGCTCCTCAATGTCCGGTCGTTCTATCGGTTTTGTTTTGAGAAAGTTTGTAGAAGAGGGCATCGGCTTCTGATAATCTTCTTCAGACACAATAGTTGGTGTGACAAAGATTAAGAGATTCCGTTTGTTTTTCTCTTTTGAATCGCGTCTAAAGGCGTAGCCAAGAATTGGAATATCGCCAAGCAGCGGCACCTTTGTATAACTTTTGGTTGTCTGGTGGTTTAAAAGCCCGCCTAAAACAAGCGTATGTTGATTGGGAACGGTTGCAAGGGTTGTGATTTTGCGCTGGGTGAAGATCGGTGATTCGTTGACCTTACCGCCTAAAGTTAGCCTTTCTGGTATTGGTTCTTTAACCGATATCGTAGGTTCAAGTTTTAACTGGACTGCGTTTGTCCCAACCACGCGCGGGGTAACAATTAATGTAACGCCAACCTTGTTTAAAGGCGTTCTATCTGCTCCGACGGTCAGGTCATAATTCGGCTTCACAGTCGGAGGCTGGGCTCCGCCTGCGACAAGCGCCCCCTGCTGCTCTTCAAATATCGGCACATATTGAACCACCGAAAGCTCAACCTGGTTTCCCTCAAGCGTTACAGCGCGCGGCGTTGCAATGGATTCTATGTCGTTCTCTGTATTTAGAAAACTTAAGACCGCTTTTACACCGTCGGCGTTAAGAAACGCCGTGTGCGGGAACCATCCTCGGGTTGTGTCGGCGCTTATCCCCCCTGCCCCGATCAAAGTAGATAGCGCTGTTTGTGAGGTATATTCAGGGGTAAAGGTTGAGGTCATTGTTCTGCCGCTCGGCAACGGGGTTGTGGTTGTCACTGGCGCTCCGGGCGCTTGCGTATCTATCTGTCCTGTGGTTATGCCGTTGCCAAAAGAAAACTTTTGCTCGTTTAAAGTCCCGCTCCAGTCAATTCCTTTAATACTCTTTGGATTTTTGCTTGTTTCAATAAATCTTGCCTCAATCAATATTTGATGAAGTGGAGAATCAAGTTCAACGATAAGATTGGTAATTTGCGCAAGCTCGCTCTGTGGCGCCATTACAACTAACTGGCTGGTGCGGGTGTCAGGAATAATTCTACTGCGTTGGCTAAGGGTGGATTTCACAATTTCAACGATACTGGTCGGATTGGCATATTTGAGGTCAACAACAACTGTTTGCAATGGTTCAAGCGCGTTTGGGTCTTTTATACTGACGCTTGTTACGCCGGTTTGCGGATCATAGGTGGCGACAAGCCCGTAATTCTTTATAAGCGCGCTAAAAGCGTTCGTCGGAGTTATATTGTTCCATCTCAAACTAACGAGGTTGGTGTGCGCCCGACCGTCGGCCCCGATGACCGGCGTTCGGACTTTCTGGTCAATATACACGTTAATCCCCGCCATCTCGGCAAGTGTCTGTATAGCTACATCAAGCGGGGTATCTTCTAATTTAATGTCGGTCGGCTCATTCGCCGCCGCGGCGCCAACGGCATTAATGGCAAAAATGTTAACCATTATGCCAACACCTACAATCGCAACCAATACTGTGGTTATTGTTTTCATCGTTATTAACAGTTGTTTGGTTAAATACTGTTCACTTTAAACCTTTCCCACTACTCATAGAAAGGTCTCTTTCTTCTGTTGTGCCATCATCGTAAAAAATCGTAATAGAAACCGTATCGCCCTGAATTTTGTTGCATTTGACTCTAATCCTTCCTTGCGAATACGGTACGAGTTCCTCCGCGCCTGCATCAACTGATTTGCCATTTAAGATGCATTTAATTCCGCCAACAATGCCCTGAAGTCTTATATCAACAACGGGTTTTTGCGGCTGCGCAGGTTTTGTCTCAGCCACAGTTATATTTGTAGTTGTTGAAGGCGAGGGCTGTATCTGTTCAATAGATTTTTTCTCAGACGGTTTTACCGGGAAGAACGGGTCTCTTCCAAATCCCGGTTCTTTCGGATTCCAGATAAAAACCGATCTGGGTATTTCAACCACAACCGGTTGCGCAGGGGCAATGTTTGTTTTTACAGACTGGTTAGCCGGTTGTTTTGCAGCCTGTTTTACCTGTTGTGTGGCTGCGTTCAACCATCCAAATACCGCCACATATACCAATAAAAACAGGCAAATATTAAAACCACCAATTTTATTCTGCCTAATAAATCTCATAACGTTTCGTTGCTGTTATGGCACGTTGGTTCTTAAAAGTGTTACAATATCTGTATCAAATTCTAACTTTTGTTGCTGCTCAGGCGAGTCTGACAAAGCCGGCGAAAGAATTATTTTCTGGATTCTAAAGTATTGAAACTTATTTTCAAGGTCTGCTAAGAATCGCCCAATTTGATGATAACTGCCCACTCCTCTGATAGAAAACGTGGCGGATTTATAGGGAAATGTTGGAAACATTCCAACCTCGCCTACCACGCCCCGGCTCCGAAACGGCACATCTATCTGGTTTTGATACGGTATTAAGAACTTTCTTAACGTATCAACAAACCAGGAGTACTCATTCCCTAACGTTGGAATATTGTTAGTTTCAATCTCTGAGAGTGTAGCTTTTAATTGTTGAAGTTCCTCCTCAATTGCGTTTGCCTTGTTGATTGCGCTGCGCGCTTTATCAACATTAGCGGCGGCTTCGGCGATCTGCTTGTCAAGCGCGGCAATTTTGTCAAATTGATTTGCCATCACTGCAAAATAAAGCGCAACAACTACTATTACCGTTCCCAGAGCAATCAAAAGCAGATATTGCTGTTTTTCTTTTGTTAGTTTCATTTCTCAGCGCGTTCTTGTTTGAAATTGACATTCAATAGTGAATACCACATACGGACGGTTCGGGCCTGATGGGTCGCTCACTCGTGGGGATAAACTTTCCAGCCGAACCCCTCTTGTCTTATCAAGCCTTTCGCTAAAAAATGGAAATGACGCTATCGCCTCGCGCAGGCGCGTTATATTATCTTCCTCGTCTTTTCCATAATCTTTTGCATCTATTATGAATTTAATTGTTTCAACACTTGAGCCGGGGATAACGATTTTTTTGCCCTCTTTTACCGCTATAGCCGGTGGAGTGACCTGAAAATTATGGTCTGTTCTGAATCGGGTAAACTGAACATTGGTTGATACATTGGTTATACATTGCTGAAGGGCGTTCAGCACATTCGCCCATAAAAATCGGTTGGTGACATAATTGGTCAAAAGATTCAATTGCTGGTTGATTTCTTTAATCACGGCAAGGTTTGACTGAACAAGGTTATACTGGGGCTTCATCCGATTCCAGCTATCTTGCAACCCGGCTAATTCTTTTGTCTTTCCGGAAATCAGCATCTGGTTCATCCCAATCCATCCAAGAATAATCAATATAATCGCCCCAGAACCATAAAAAGCATAGCGGACAGGGTCTTTCCTCCGCATCTCTTCCGCAGCCTGCGCTTCTGCCAAAAGATTTAGTTTAATTGGCATAAAATCACCTCAAAATCATCGCTTAAAATGAACAAACAGCGGCGCCAATTGCAACAGTCAATTGCGGCGCTACCTGCTCAGACTCCCCTACCAGTTGCGGTGGCAAACCCAGCTCCATAAATGCCGCCGGATTCCACAACCGAGCGGGCACAAACAGCTCACTTTGTAGACATTTTGCTATAAACTCCGACCGAACCGATCCGCCGCTAATAAACGTTTGACTTATTGTTGTATTAAACTGATGCTCGCAAAAATCAATAGACGCCCTTAATTCCCTACCAAGCGCCATAACAAGCGGTTCTAAATTGTTCTGAACCTCCTCCGGCATCCCGATTTTTATCCCTTCGGCTTCAGCGTAAGATATTCCCAGTGACTCCGCAAGACCGCTTGTGAATTTGTCGCCGCCAATGTTCACAAGACGATTGAGAACCAGCTCGCCCTGAATGAGTATTGAAATGGAAGTCCCTTTGAATCCAATATCTATAACCGCCACAGAATCGTTTTTAAAAACCTCAGGCAATGCATATTCAAGGGCATTTACCGGACATATCAACTCCGGAACAAGATTGTCTATCGTTACTCCTGCCATTTCGGCGCCGCGCCGAATCTCATCAACAAGTTGCTGTTTTGCGCCCCCGACAACGACACGAAATTTTTGAATCGTCCCCTTTTTCTCGGCTTCGCCCTGCTGTTTTGGCGCAACTTTCCCCGGCGGCAAAATATAACAGTCAAACACATAATCCAGTAACTCCTGTTGCAGATACATTTTGCTGCTGTGTTTGAGCATCAGCCGCATATCGGCAACCGACATCATCGGTAGCTCCACAATCCTCACAAGGGAATCGTTGCCGTTTAGCGCAAGATTTATTCTTCTGGATTTAGTTTCAAGCTTCTGAAGCACCGATTTAAGATGTTCGCCAAGTATTTCAGCGGTAAGATTCTTCTCATAGATAGGCGCGTCGGCTATTACATAATTTTTGAATACATACTTATCTCCTTTGTGTTGTATAACGACGGCTTTTGTAGTCCTACAACCCAAATCAATGCTAACGATTTGATCCTGTTTCCTGAACGCCCGGTTGCCAAAGGCAAATAACATAATATCCTGTTTAACAAATTTCTAAAAAATTGCAAGAAAGAATAGTAGATTTTAAAGAACATTCATCTCGGGGGCAAATAATAGCCCTCTGTTATTCAAGTAACAGAATCAAAAATAATAGGAAAGATGGTTGTTAAAACCTTAAAAACTGACTGCCAATTAAGGCTGTAAATATTAAATTAAATAAGGTGCGCGTTACTTCATCTTATCAAATGTCCGTTGAAGAATTTGCCAGTCGTTCAGTCCTTTGACATTTTCTCTTGCCTTTGCAATTATTTGCGCTTCAAGTTCGTTTTTACTCGGACGGTTTGTTCTATAAAATATGCCAAAATATCCTGGGAATGGCTGGTCAGCAAGTTTGTATGCCGCTATTTCATCCTGTACATTATGGTCTTGCGGAACAAGATTAAATACGCCGCCTTTTCTTGGATTTGAGGCGTCAAACGCGCCCGGATAAAACTCAACGCATTCGCTAAGGCATTCAATAAAACCAAATCCATCGTGGTCTAAGGCTGCTTCAAACATCTGCATCATATGGTTTGGATTGGTATGGGAGGTCCTTGCCACAAAAGTCGCTCCGGCGGCAAGAGCAACTTTCATCGGATTAAGCGGTCTATCAATAGCGCCCCAGATATCCGTCTTGCTCCGATATCCCTGCGGAGAAGTCGGCGAGGTCTGTTTCTTGGTTAAACCATAAACCCGATTGTCCATCACAACAACAGTCATTCGGACGTTTTTGCGCGCGGCATGAACAAAGTGGTTTCCACCAATTGAAAAAGCGTCGCCGTCTCCAGAAAAAACAAATACGTGTAAGTCCGGTCGGGATAAAGAGACACCTGTCGCAAAAGGTATCGCCCTGCCGTGAATAAAATGAACACCGTGGGTCTGTATAAAATATGGGAAGCGACTTGAACAACCAATGCCTGACACAGTAACTATATTCTCCTGGGGCAACTGTCTCTTTTCCAGCACCCGCATAAAAATTGCAAGCACAGAAAAATCGCCGCATCCCGGACACCACGTTGGGTGATCGGAGGTCAAATCTTTCTTCGTTATTGGCTTGCGCTCAATTTTTTGCGCAATCTCAGCCTTGAGCTGTTGCCGCTGTTGATTCTCCGTTTGAATCTGGTTTGATGTATTGCTCATAAATCCAATTAAAAGCCAATGATAGTTTATCCTCCTATTCCCTGGTTTTCGCTTGAACTAATTGAAGACGCCAGTGGTTGAGCCTCAATTTCCATTCCAAGCTCGGACTTTATCGCGTTAAGTATTTCGCGAATCTTAAATGTCAATCCTTCAGTCTTATTAAATCCCTTGATTCTTTTGTCGCAGTAAATAGAGCGAAGTATAGCCGCAAGCTGGCCGTAACCGTAAATGCCGCTATCGTTCATCTCAACCACGAGTATCTTCTTAAACTTTGAAAATATTGAATCCAGTCCTTCGGGCTGTGGAAAGATATAACGCATATGCATTGAAGAGACCTTTGCGCCTGATTTCCTTGCCCTGTCCACAGCCTCCTGAATCGGTCCTTTTGTTGACCCCCAGCCAATTACCAGGAGCTCCCCTTCAGGCTCGCCATAAATCTCCGGCAGAGGCAGCGTTGAGGCAAATTGTTGAATTTTCTTCCGTCGCCTGGCTGTCATCAAAGTGTGATACTTAGGACTTCCAGTCGGATGCCCCATCTCATCGTGCTCAAGCCCGGTCAAAATCGGATATTTACCGCTTAAAATCCGCGTTCCGGGCGGTCTGTGGTTCACTACCACCCCGTCAGTTGAAATCGGATAAGGAGTATGTTCATCAACAGGCGTCAAATCCAGACTCAAATCTTGACATATTTTTTCCAGGTCCGGCTCTTCAAACGCCTCTATACGGGTTGCAATTGATTGGTCTGAAAGGATTATCACCGGCACCGAGTATTTGCGGGCGATGTTTACCGCTTCAATTGCCGTGTAAAAGCAGTCTTCAACGCTGGCTGGTGCAATGACAATACGCGGGGCGTCGCCGTGGCTTCCAAAACAGGCAATATTTATATCCGATTGTTCAACTTGCGTCGGCAAACCTGTGGACGGTCCTCCGCGCTGCACGTCAATAATTACCGCCGGCACCTCTGCCATAATGCCCCAGCCAATTGACTCCATCTTGAGTGAAAGCCCCGGTCCGCTGGTGCAGGTGACCCCAATCTTTCCAGCATAGCCCGCGCCCAATACCACACCCATTGACGCAATTTCATCCTCGCATTGAATAAATATCCCACCGTATTTTGGCAATTCAGCCCTCAAAATCTCCATTATCTCAGAAGATGGGGTTATTGGATAACCAGCCCCAAATCTCACTCCAGCAGCAATCATCCCGTAGCTTATCGCCTCGTTACCGCTCATTACAACCTGCGGTCTTGTCCGTTTAACGCTTGCAGCAAACTTGAATAATTTTAAAAGATTGTTTACTGGATAATTGTAGCCGGCGTTAAAGGCTGTTAGAGCATTAGTAACAATGCTGGGGTCTTTACCTCTAAATTTCTCGGTAATTAACCCCTCAAGTTTAACTTTGTTCAAATTAAATAACCGAGCTATCACTCCAAGTGCATAAATATTCTTCCCTTTGTCCCTTCCGCTTCCACCAATGGCTTCAACTGTCAAACTGCTAATCGGTATGCCAACGTGATGATATAGTTTTTCCAATTCGGGTTTTGGAGTAATATGGTCTTTATCATAAATCACAATCCCGCCTTTTTTAAGCGTGCCAATATGGTTATCATAAGAATGCTGGTAAAAAGCCAGCAGCACATCGGCTTCATCCCCTGCGCTTAAAACCTCGCCAGAACCAATTCTGACCTGAAATATTGACGGACCACCCGAAATTGTGGATGGAATCGTCATATACGTCATCACTTCCTGCTCGCTCCTGCCGGCAAGCCGCGCCAGAAATCCACCGATAGATTGAATCCCATCCTGAGAATTCCCCGCTATGCGAATTACAGCCTCATAAACCTCACTCGCAGCAGGTTCGCTTCCATTTCCATTTAATTCATTTTCTCTCGTATTCATTCGCAGTTTATTTAAAACTACCATTAAATCATTAAGTGTCAAATTTTGAATCTATTATGTAATATATTGATTATAAATATGTTACAAATTCATTACCTATTTCGTTATAATTATATTGAATATTTTATATTAATTTTCTTTAACTTTTATCAATTTTTTTAAAATTCAGGTCTCGTTTTTTAAAGCCCATTTTCAAATCAATGAATCTCTTTAATCTATAGCAAAATCTGGTTTTAAAATGTGGTCTTAAAAATTAAAAAAATGCGTTTTGCATTGACTTAAAAAATAAATTATTGGAATGTTAAGTTGTATAATCTATGAAAAGAATTCCATTAATAGCGTTGGCAGCAATTTTGTTGAATTTTACTACCATTGTCAAAGCAGGTATCGCCTACGGGCCACCGCCGGGTGGCTGGGCGTATATCTATACAGGTGATTCTGCAAGCGGCGCGCCAAGGCGTCAGAATCAGCCGGCGCTTGATGGCACCTGGAGACACGAAAATGGCTCTGATGAATGGAATGGCGACGTTAGAGGGGTTGCCAATCCGCCGAAAGGTGGTGTAGAAAGCAATAATGGCGTTTTAACTATTGAGGATGCTGAAACTATAACAAGCGGTAACAATAATAATAGAAAGATTTATTTCACGCATTACATCGGTCAGGACGGTGTTACCATAAACAATCTTCTTGATTCGGGGGTAACGATCTCGTTCAGGGCAAGATTGACGCCTCCGGATGACAAAGCAGAAATTACACTTCCCAACGGATATGGAATTTTCAGCGACGGCAAGGGTATGTTTGGTGTAAGGCAGAGTAGTCCGTCTTCATTAATATCTTTCAGTTTGGTTTTGCAGACCGAAGATTCAACACCAACATCATCATTAAATTTCCAGAGCGCCGGACTTACATTTAACAGATTGAATGGGGATGCGCCATCTGGTAGCGGCGCGGTGAACAGCTCAAGCGATGCGAATTTGAATCCGATCTTCCCGGTTGATCCAACTCAATGGCACGAGTTCTGGATTACAATTCAAGCCAACGACGCTACCCCTGGCAACGGCACACATACGGTTACAATTTATGTAGATGGTTCGGTTGTAGGAACGAGTTTTAATGTGACCGCAGGCGTCGGAAACGATGTTGATACTACGGTTACACCAAACTGGACAGACTATATCGCAATGGGATTAAATAACTCCGCCACAGTCGGGGCATTTGATGTTGATTTTTACGCATATAAGCCCGGAGTTTATCCGCCAACTCCGCTCAATCCGCCAGCCGCGCCAACAGGGATTACGGCAATCAGCGGAGACAAAGAGGTAAAATTAATGTGGCTCAGCTCAATAGGTGCAGACGGTTACCTTGTTAAAAGGGCTGATGTTAGCGGCGGACCGTACTCGGTGATTGCCCCTGTTGCCACAACCAATTACACAGACCTTACAGTGGTTAATGGCCAGACCTATTATTATGTTATTACCGCAACAAATGCCGCTGGTGAAAGTCCAAATTCTGTTGAGGTCGTCGGCAAGCCAAGCCTTGCTGTGAGCGGGGTGCAGGCAGTTGCCGCGCAAGGACAGGTAACGATAAGCTGGAACGTTTTCGGACAGGCATTGAGTTACAGCGTTCATCGCTCAACTACCGCAGGCGGACCGTATACTCAAATTGCAACCGGATTAACCTCCACCCAGTACACAGACACAGATGTGCAACCAGGCAAAACTTATTATTATGTTGTTTATGCGCAATTACAGGGCGGCGGCCAAAGCGGGGTATCAAATGAAGCCAGCGCTACAACTCCGCCTTCGGCGCCATTGTTGAGTGGCGAGTTATACGCGGCTACAACTATAAGAGTAGCGTGGGTTATTACAAATCAAATTATCAATGGCTTTGTTGTTGAACGTTCACCTGATGGGGTTAGTTTTTCGGAAATTGCGACAGTGCCAGCAAACTATCGTGGATATACAAACACCGGGCTCGCACTAAACACAACCTATTATTATCGTGTTAAAGCCACAAACATCGGCGGTGAATCTCCTTATTCACAGGTGGTATCGGTTAAAACACCGACGCTCGGTGTGAACGTTAACTTCGCCACCGCCACGGCTCCTGTGCCGCCGGGGTATTTGCCAGACAGCGGACTTGTTATTGCAGACCGGGGCAACGGTTATTATTACGGCTGGAACCGGGATATCTCGGCAGATACAAGATTGAGAAATAATGCAAACTCTCCTGATTTGCGCTACGATACACTTACTCATTTGATGAAGGTAAATGTTAGCGACCCGTCACAGAGCGCCTATTGGGAGATTGAGTT
>JBAMMJ010000157.1:22439-32431 GCA_039793825.1 Verrucomicrobiota bacterium
TGAGTTGCCACCGGGATTTTACCTTGTTCACATCGTAGCTGGCGACCCAACGGCAACCGACAGCGTTTTCCAGTTCAACGTTGAAGGCTATCTGACAAAAAGCTACACCCCGGTCTCAGGAGCCTGGTGGGGAGATTTTAAACTGGTTGTGCCAGTAACCGACGGTATGCTCACAATCAATAGCGGACCTGAGGCAAGAAATAATAAGATTAACTTTGTAGATATTTATGCTACAGTGCCCGAGTTGCCAACAATTTCTCAAAATCCACAATCAGCCTCGGTTCTAGAAAACCGCGCTGTCTCATTCAACGTTGCCATAACAGGAGGAACTGAACCGATCTGGTATCAATGGTATTTTAATGGAGCCCCAATAGAAGGCGGAACCAATTCCACACTTTATATCCCTCGTCCACGACTTACAGATGCGGGTAATTATTACGTGGTTATCACAAATTTTGCAGGCGCAATTACAAGCAGCATAGCGCAACTTGAGGTTTTACCCGATACTGAACCGCCAAAGGCGCTCTCCACCGCAAGCCTTGATGGCGCAACAGTATTTGTGTTGTTTGATGAAATCGTTGAACCAACTACCGCAACCGATCCGTATAATTATACGATTGAGAGCGAGGGAAATGTTTACGCCACTGTTGAGGCAAAAATCGTAAGAGACGACAGGCTGGTCCAATTAACCGTTGACCCGGCAACGCCGTTGACCGGCGATAGTTACAAATTAACCATTACTGGCATTGCTGACATTTCTGCCGCCACAAACACTATTGAACTTGAACCAGTTGTCATCACTGGCAAAGTGGCAAGACTTACCGCAATGGATATCGGATTGCCCGGAACCGGCGGATTCTCAGCAACAGGTCCAACGATTAACACGGATTACCCCGGTTATACATATCATTACAGCAATGGCGTATTTGATGTTACGGCTAACGGCTGGGACATCTGGAACACTGTTGATGGATTCCACTATGTTTACAAAGAGGTAAGCGGCAATTTTGATGTTGTCGTCAGAGTCCAGAGTATGACCCGCCCGGACGCCTGGGCAAAAGCGGGTTTGATGATAAGACCGCTCACCAATGCTAACAGTAGATTCATCGCAATTTATGCGACTCCAACCACAGGACAGAACAACATAGCCTTCCAATGGCGCGATAGCGATGGCAGCGGTTGCGGCAGCATCCATGGCGGTAGCGGCGGGCCGGCAATCTCTCCGCCATTCCCCAATTGCTGGTTAAGATTGCAACGCGACGGCTCGCTGATTAATGGCTACTGGAGCACCAACGGGATTGATTGGATGCTTTACACAAACCGAGACACAGCGCTATATGGCGGCGCGTATCCGGATACCGTTCTTGTCGGTATGGCTGCGGCATCGCATAACCAGAGCGCCCTTACAAACAATGTGTTTGTGGAGTTCCGCGACTTTGCGATTACGCTCGCGCCGCCAGCCGTATTTTCAATAATCTCACCAGAATATCAAAATGGCGTATTCACAGCGCGCGTCCTGTCGGTAGCAGGCAAGACCTACACGCTTGAATATACTGAATCATTAACCGAACCTGTCTGGTCGCAAACGGGCACCCCTGTTCCGGGAACAGGACAGGAAATAATTCTGACAGACCCGAATGCAATCTCGGCGCTCAGATTCTACAGAGTCAAGATGCAATAAGTAGCAGTTGTTAAAAATTAAAAAGAAGGCGCGTCGTTATGGCGCGCCTTTTTATTTTAAAAATCATTTCTATCAATTTCTCTTACATTATATAATCCAATTAAATTTGAATTAAGATGGGATCGGCTAAAAATGAAAAGACTAATGCAATTTCTATTGATTATTTTGGCAATTATTTTTATCCCTGCCGCGATTTCCGCCAGAATATTTGATGAGTTTGAGCAGAGAAGTACTTACTGGAAACCGGGCTCAAAAGGGTTTATAACAGTTACAAATTTTGATTCAGACGCATTGCCGCCCAAAACCCTGCTCGCCGAAGTCTATCCGCAAAATCCGCATCTAATTCGTTTTGGCGTGCCGTTTGACCTGGCGCCTGAATTTGACGAAATACTGGCAACGCAAATTGAAAAAGAAGAATCCATTTCTGTGATGTTGCCGCAGAGCACGCGCGAAATATTTATCTTGCTTTCAGCGGATTTCCCGGACAAAGAACAATTTGCCGGCGGCGGCGAGCGATTGTTTAAGCTTACCACGCTTGATGAACCCGAACGGGTAGAGTTTGAAGTTGTTTATTCCGATGGAACAAGCGATAGTTTTATCCCGCTAAATGTCCGCAAACCCTCCTACGGGATTGAAAATGGGCTCGGGCTTTATGTAATTCATCCCCGGCAAGGCAAAAAACCGATCACTCTCACGCTTCACGATAAAATGCGCAATGCCGCCTTTGGCATCTGGGCGCTCACCGTGAATACAAAGACGCCAGTTGTTGAAGAACCGATCTTCCCAAAGGTCTGGTATGAAAAGAAAAAATCTAAACCCTCAACAATAACGATTGGCTTCAATTCATCGCGCGGACTTGGCTGGGAAAAGGTTGAATCGGCGGTCTGGGGAGGAAAAATAGTATTTTCAAATTCTCCTCTATTTCTGCTTGAGATTAAAATGCCCGGCACCAGCAACATAACTGAATTGCCCTCAACAATGTGGAAGGTCATCGGCGTTGAAAATTCTTCAAACAATTTTACGGCAATGCTTTCTTTTGCAACAAACAATTTAAAATTTAATGCCGTATTCACCGCGCAAAAAGTCAAACAAGATGAAGTTTTAATATCGCTTAATCTTAAAAATATTGCTGAATCGCCCGTGATAGGAAAACTGTTCTTTCCAATAATTAACGGCATCACATTCAAAAACTGGGATGACACCTGGTATTTTGCATCGCGGCTCGGCGGCATAATTAATAAGGTTCAGGCTCAATTCCGCGACCGTATCGGGGAACTTCATCCTATGCAGGTGGATGGCTTTTTCAGCATTGAAAATGGCGGGGGGATTTGCTTTATGCCGCAGGATTTGAATGAGACTTTTCGCTGGTATAACATAGGAAAAAATGACAATGGCTGCTATTATTCGCTTGAATATATTGAACAGATAGTTGAACCAAACAGCGCAATTAATTGCGCGCCTGTGCTAATCTCTGCTGTACCGGGAGATTGGAAAGAACAACTGGCAAAATATATTGACTGGAAAAATTCCTGGTACCGCCGCTACTCGCAGCGCCCAAAATGGTTCAGAGAAGTTTTTTCATTCGTTTGTTGTCATCCGATCGGAAACCTGAATTTTATTGACGAATTAAATGACGCCTACGACAAGTTTGGCGCCTGCGATTACGCGCACCTTTTCGGCTGGGCAATTACGGAAAAATATGGGCATTGGGGAGATTACTCTCATTTTTTCCAGTTTGGCAAAGACGATGAAGACGGTAAGAAAAATTTTACAGAGTTAATCAGGCGCGTTCAAAAATCCGGGTTGCCGATCGGTTTGTATCTTGATGGATATCTGGTCTCGCCAACATCAATCAACCCCGCCGGTTATGAGCGCGAACAATGGGGAATTAGAAACAGAAACGGATCACTTGAAAAATATTATGTAGATTGTTTATCTATGTGCCCATACGCAAAAGGTTGGCAGGATTACATCGTAGATGTTTATAAAAAACTCGCCGCTGAAATAGCCCCGGACGGACTTTATGTGGACGAATTTGGAAGAAATCTGGAGAATCGGATTTGTTACGCAACAAACCACAATCACGCCATTCCTGCTGGAATGGCTCCGGGCGAAGGCATTTTATTGAAAAGAATTAGAGAGGCTATTTCATCAAACATTGTTCTATATACCGAATTCACCCCATCAGATGTTGCAAGTCAGTATGTTGACGGCTCCTTTTCCTATCTTTATCCAACGGCTTATCTGGGAAATGAGGATTGGTGGTTAAACCGTATGGATAAAGAGATGAGATCCGAGCGAATTGCGCCGCATTATGTCAACCTTTTCAGATTTGCCTTTCCCGATTTTAAAATATTTCAAATTGTTTACGATGTTCCACATAAAAATGGAAACTGGTTTATACTGAAGTATCCATTTTTTAACGGAGAAGTATATTATATAAAAGTCGAGGCGCGAACCGATTGCGACGCGCGCGCCACGGCATTCTATAGAAAAGTTTTTGCAATTCAGCATCAATACGCCGACGCCTTTACATCGCAGGATGTAGAGCCGCTGGTCAAAACTGAATATCCGCACCTTTTTGCAAATAGATTCTCTGCTCCAAATTATACTGTATGGACTCTGTATAACGCGAATTATAAAACGATCGCGGGAAAATTGCTGCGGGTTAAACACCTCAACGGAAGAAAATATTACGATGTCTGGAACAACCGTCCGATAAAATTTAAAGTTGTCGGAGATTTTGCCGAGCTTGAATTTGATATAAAACCGCGGGCGATAGGCTGCCTTTTGCAAAAATGAACAAAAAATGGTGCCGGTGGCGGGACTCGAACCCGCACGGCTTTTTACAGCCCCAGGATTTTAAGTCCTGTATGTCTGCCATTCCATCACACCGGCCTGTCTTTATTTAACAGTAAACTATTATATTTGAAAAGATTTAAATGGCAAAATATTTAATAGAACAATATGTTTAAAACTGTGCAAAGAATAGTCCGATATCGTTTAATCTTAATATTGATTTTGTGCGGATTTGCTGGATTTGCGCTAATTTCTTGCACAACCCGCTCCTCTGCCGAAAAAAGGGCGCGCGAGGCGTTTATTCAAGGACAGATGCTGGCGCATACGCAAAGCGCTCAACAGATTGTTACGGTTCGCGGCGACGTAATGAACCCGACTATTCCCTATACAAAAGACCTCACGCTCGCCAAAGCGCTGCTTGCGGCGCGCTGGCGCGGAATCCGCGAACCATCGTTCATAACAATTATTCGCGGCGAAGAATCGTTCAAATTGAGAACTCGCGATTTTTTTGTAGCCGGAGAAGACCTGCCGCTTGAAGCCGGCGACATCATCGTCCTTGAAAGATAATCCAGGTCGCGTCATCATTTTAATATGAAACCAATTCTTGCAAAACCCGCCTTTATGTCCGCAAAGCGGTTTATTTATAAGATTGTTTTGGATTTAATACTTATTCTAATTCTGATTAACCATATTGCGCTGTGCGACGATACGGAGTGGCATACATATCGCGGAGATTATCAAAGAACGGCGTTCTACAAACGCTTTCCATCACCACCGTTCAAACTTCTCTGGCGCCGAGAATTCTGGAGAGAACTGACAGGTCCACGGGCGGAAGTTATCGTTGCCGAAAATCTTGCCTTTATAGGGACATACGCAGGAAGGTTTTACGCCCTTGATGCATTGACAGGCCAAACGCGCTGGGTGTTTGAAACAAAAGGACCTATCTGCCATTCACCTCAATATAACTCAGGAACAATTTATTTTGGCTCTATGGATAGGCATCTATACGCCATTACAGTGGCAAATGGCGCACAAAGATGGGCGTTTGAAGCCGAAGAAGGCATCTGGGCGGCGCCGACCGTGTTCTGCGGTCTTGTGATGTTTGGCGACCGCTCAGGATACTTCTTCGCAGTAGAAGAAAAAAGTGGGAATTTGAAATGGAAGTTTAAAACCGCCGATAGAATTCTTACAACTGCGGCAATTTCAGAAGACGAAAAATATATAATATTTGCCTCCGAAGATATGCATCTTTATTGCCTTAATATAACCGATGGCAGACTTGTATGGAAATCCCGCAAATTACAGGGATTGAGCGTTAGAGATTACTCGCCCGTGATTTATTCAGGTCTTGTTTTTATAACTACAAACCCTGTCAAAGATTTCCATACAATACTTGGAGAAAATGAACAAATGCTTGTAAGACGAACAGGATTCACCGGCAAAGACCCGCGTTATATACCGGGAACGCCCGAAGATATTAAAAAAGAACAGGAGTTTATCATAGAATTTTTAAAACGAAATCCATCAGAACAAACTTTCTACGTCTTCAATGTAAAGGACGGGAACGAACCATTTATTGCTCCGATACTCTATACCGGTGGATTACATAATCCAATGACACCGCCGTGTGTGAATAAAAAAACAGGCGAGGTTTTTGTTCACATAAGAAGCGCTTACACTACCTGGGACGGCGGCGGAGAAGTGCGCTCATTTACCGGTTTTGGAAAACTGGACCTCAGGACTGGATTTGTGAAACTGATTGAACCTGCATATCCCTCCAAAGAACAAGGCCGCCCCGCCGGTGCAAAAGACCGTCCCTGGATGACATTTAATTATATCGGAGACGAAACCCAGACCTTATCCTGCTCACCAGACCATCTAATTTGTAACCACCAGGGTTTTATCGGCGCTTAATCTAAAAACATTGCTCACAGAACGGCTTTACGGAAAACGCGACACCTACGGCGGATTTTATGGTCCGGGAAATTTTGGATGGGAAGATCAAGGCGGAATCCAGAAGGCAAAATCTGCCGGACAACCATTTGGCATAGTCAACGAATGGCACGGTCCTGCACGAGCGATTGTTTCCGTTGTCTCAAACAGAATTTATTACCCGGTCGGTTCACAGGTCATTTGCATTGAAGGAAATTAAGATAACCGCGCAAAACTATGAAAACCAAGCTTGCAGTTGCCCTTTTATTGGTTTTTATCAATAGCATCTATCCGCAAAATATCGTTGATAATGATGAAATTGATTTAAAACTGCAACCGATAAATCTGACTGAAAGAGACTTTGATAAAATAATTTTATTATCCCCACAAAAAAGTCGTTTTAACCCCTCAGGCGAAGCGTTGCGAATTCAGAAAAAACTTGAATCGCATATTGTAAATCTTATTGAAAACTGGCAGCTGATGCCATTTCACCACACGCTCGGGATTAGCGGGTATGAGGTTTATTATAATCATCCCGATGAACTTTTTTATTGCCTCTCAATATCACTGCCTTATCTGTCTCAAAACACTTCAAACAGGGTTGTTAAGTTCCTTAACGATCAAGTGGTTGTTTTGCCGCCGTATGCAATTGAAGGATATGATAATCGTACCGGGAAACCGCGCGAATCTTACGATGTGCCATTTAATCTGCGAATCCCGGGACGGGGAAAAGCCCGAAGCGCATTCGGAGTCTATGCTTTCTGGGCGTGGTGTCATTTTACTGAAGATTATACAGCCGCAAAAACTCACTACAACGCGATTAAGGCGAGAATTAAGCCCCTGCTTGAAAAGGAATATAAATTTGATATCTACAAAACCGACTATTCAAATGATGAAGCAGAAATATTAAATGGCGACCTTGCTGGAATAATCGGATTCACAAGGCTTGCCATAATCAACAAAGATTTAGAATCAGCAAATCAAGCGCGAAAAATCGGAACGTTGCTTTTGAATTTGCGCGTCAATTTAGAGAGGGTAAATCCCAAAATTCTTACAAAGACTACGGCTACAAAAAGCCTGCATATCTTTAAACTTGCGCGCTATTGCGATTTAACTCCCGAAATCGCAGAGGCATTGAGAATTTACTGCGACGGTTGCGCCGAAAAACGGATTAATGCATTCAGAGTGGCAAGAAATGGCTGGTTTATCGCGTTTGGAGACCGTTTAGTGGGCGGCGAAAATTATACAAACCCTCTTCATTTTGGCAGGGCTTTGTTTTGCGGAGCAGCGTTAGTTGAAAAACTTTCCGCCCAAACACTCGGAACATTCGTGGATGTCCCTCACTGCATCGGAGACCTCTATTTCATAGAAAAATGCGCAATCGTTCTGCAATCATTTTCATTAAATACAGATTGATTTTTCAAACCACAATCCGCAAAAGGAGATACAACCCATATTTGATATAGCTTGAATCTACTGAGATTAGTCTGGTTTTGTTTTATTTATGAACAACAAGACGTTAACAAAAAACAACGCCTCAGAAATAACAAACCCGCGGTGTTTTGTTATCGCATAAAAACGGATTCCAAAAATGAAGTTCTCCGCAACTAATAGCGCTTAAAGAATTTATTCAATTACAAAATGCGGCATAATTCAATCGGCAAAAAATCAGGTTTGTTCTTTTATTGAACGAGATTAAAAGATGTGCAATTAATAGACTATGGCATTTGAGTCTTTTCGCGAATTTTTAAAAGAATTGGAAAAACAGAGCGAGTTAATACGAATAGATCAACCGCTTGCCACCGAGCTTGAAATCACTGCAGCAGCCGATATTGAGATGAAAAAACCCGACGGCGGCAAGGCTCTTTTAATAGAAAAACCAACGATTAACGGCAGCGAATCTCCATTTCCAGTAGCAATCAATACCCTTGGATCGTGGAAGAGAATGGCAATTGCCCTCCGAGCAGACTCAGTAGATGTAGTCGCAAACGAACTGGAAGGATTGATTAAAGTTAAACCTCCGGTTGATTTAAAAGATGCCATCAAGCTGCTGTTTACCCTGCTTTCTGCGCGGCACGCAAAACCAAACCTCGTCAAAGATGGTCCCTGCAAAGAGGTGATTCATAAATTTAATCCCCCGCTTGAACCTGTAAAAGAATGGAAAAAGGCTCCAACCCTTGCTGAACTGGAAAGGTTAAGCGATAAGGCAACATTCCCCACGTTATTGAACTTACCGATATTAAAATGCTGGCCTATGGATGGCGGGAGGTTTATCACACTGCCGTGCGTTGTAACTAAAGACCCCGATACTGGCGAACGCAACGTCGGAATGTATAGAATGCAAATCTACGATGAACAAACAACAGGTATGCACTGGCAATTGCAAAAGGTCGGCGCGCGCCACAGCCGCCGCTATTATGAAAGTGGCGAGAAAATGCCGGTTAGCGTCTTTTTAGGCGGCGATCCAATTTATCCCTTCTGCGCAAGCGCCCCGCTCCCGGATGGAATGGATGAGTTTATCCTCGCCGGGTTTTTGCGGAAAAAAGCGGTTGCGCTCGTTAAATGCGAAACAAATGACCTTGAAGTGCCGGCAAACTCCGACTTTGTAATAGAAGGCTACATAGACCCGCGCGAACCATTGCGCGAAGAAGGTCCTTTCGGCGACCACACAGGCTTCTATACAATGCCCGAACCTTATCCTGTATTCCATATAACCGCAATTACCTACAGAAAAGACGCCGTCTATCCAGCCACAATCGTGGGTAAACCGCCAATGGAAGATTTCTACATCGGCAACGCCTCGCTAAAGATTTTTTTACCGGTGTTAAAAATGACTTTCCCTGAACTTGTAGACATTGCGCTGCCTGCCGAAGGCGTTTTTCATAACCTTCTGTTTGCAAGCATTAAAAAAACTTACCCAATGCAAGCATACAAGGTTATGCACGGCTTGTGGGGAATGGGACAAATGATGTTCACCAAATATATCGTGATTGTTGACGACGATGTTGATGTCCACAATACGAGCGAAGTGTTGTTTAAATTGTGCTCAAACACCGACCCGCAACGCGACTGCATTTTCACGCGCGGTCCTGCCGATGTCCTTGACCACGCCACAGACCTTATTGGCATCGGCAGCAAACTCGGTATAGACGCAACAAGAAAACTCCCCGGCGAAGGTTTTAAACGCCAATGGCCCCCCGAAATAAAAATGAAAACCGATGTAGTTGAGAAAATTATCAAATTGCTTAAATATAACTAATAACTATAGATTTTATTTATAATTATTATGTCAAAAGCCAGTGATTCAGATCGGTCTTTAAGAGTTTATGCTGTTCAACCAGATATAATCTGGAAAGACGCAAATGCAAATATTGAAAAGCTGAAACAGACAATTGACAGAGTAAAACCTGCGCCCGATTCGCTCGTTGTGCTGCCGGAGATGTTCTGCAGCGGGTTCAGTATGGATGTTGAAACCGTCTGCCAGCATTATCAAAGCGCGGTTGTGAATCAATTACGGACCATCGCGCGGAATTACAAGGTATGCCTTGTTGCCGGAGTGCCGATAAGAGGACGCGGTAGA
>JBAMMJ010000158.1:0-1657 GCA_039793825.1 Verrucomicrobiota bacterium
TTGACTGAATACGATTCCTCTCCGTTCCTCTGTGCCCTCTGTGGTGAAAAATAAATAAACCACAGAGAACACAGAGAGACACAGAGAAAACCATTTTGTTTACCACCGTCAAAGTTATATTGATATTTTTATATTGATATTTTGCATTTTTCTATCCACCTATTTGCGAGTGGTTGCCAGTGTATGACACCTTCGCGGTTCAGCCGATTACTAAA
This sequence comes from Verrucomicrobiota bacterium, assembly GCA_039793825.1. Taxonomy (GTDB): domain Bacteria; phylum Verrucomicrobiota; class Verrucomicrobiia; order Limisphaerales; family JAKPVM01; genus JAKPVM01. The sequence continues at coordinate 216 of JBAMMJ010000158.1, forward strand.
TAATTTTGAAAAATCTTATTTCACCCAAAAACGCCTTTTTCCTGGAATGCTATGGATTCAGGTCAAATTTCCGACGAGTTAAGAAAAATGTTTTAAGCCGCAGAAAACTAAACTCCTTGACGCATGCGAAAAATTCGGATAAACAAATATTATGATCCACATCGGTTTACACACAGATAACTGGAGACCGCTCAGTCGCAGCTTTGAGTTTGCTGTTGAAAAAATAGTTTCATTCGGAGTCAAACACATTGAATTTGCGGTCATTCACGGACAAAATTTTATTCAGGCGCTTGGATATGATCCGGGTGTTTCGCTGCAATCAAATCCACGGGCGCTTCGCAAATATCTTGAGAAAAAGGGATTGAACGTGTCTCAAATTGACGGCTCCTATCCGATGATGGGACCAAACGGCTCGGCTTTTGGCGTTCAGTATGTTCAACAATCAATACGGTTTGCAGCCGAGCTGGGTTGTCCGATGGTTGACACAGTTGACGGCGCTTTTGAGACCCCCGGTATGACGGTGGAAGAGGTCTTCCGCGTTACCTGTGATAATTATCGCCAATGCCTGTTATGGGCTGAAGATTATGGTGTTATCATTAATGTTGAACCGCACGGTCCTTATACCAACAACATTGAGTTTATGCAGCGGCTTTTTAAATATTTTGATTCCGAATATCTACGGCTGAATTTTGACACAGGCAACACCTTTATTGCCGGACACGACCCGCTTGAATATTTAAAGGCGCTGCGTCCTTATCTGACTCATTGCCATATTAAGGATGTTAGTCCTGAACTCGCCGCGGCGCTGCGCGGACAGGAGACCGGAATCGGCAGCTCAATCGTTCCTGTCGGCGGGGGCGTGAATGCCGAAAACATCAAACGATGTATTCAATACCTCAAAGAAACAAACTGGGAGGGCGCGGTCTCAATTGAATGTCACGGTTCTGACGAAAACACCGCGGCAAGCGTAAAGTTTATGCGCGAAATCGTTGGAGAATAATTTATTTATTCCAGATTTATTAACTATTAATCCTTGAACAAAATAATACCTATGAAAAAAATCGTATCATTATCAATATTATTGGCTACGGTGGCAATCATATCGGCGCAGGAAATTGAGCAAGTTCCTCGCAGAGACGCCGTAAGAATCGCAGCTTATCTTAATTTTGATTTGTCTTTGTTTAACACCACACCAATCCCGACAGACGCCGATGTAAAACGACCGGTAGGTATGCGCGTTGGAGAGTATGCCGGCCTGATTGTGCCCGAATGCAAACTTAGCCCGGACACATTTAAAAATATTGAGCCAAATAAAGTTATCCCTGTGGGTCAATTGTGGCTCCATAAAATCGCTTTAATGAAAAATGACGAACTGATCTCTACGGATAAAATGCAGCCTGTTCCTTTTGAATACCGAGATACGCAGACACAAGTAAATTTAT
>JBAMMJ010000158.1:1667-4530 GCA_039793825.1 Verrucomicrobiota bacterium
AAATTTATGCCTGCTCGGGGCGAGAAAAAATCAAGATGGAAAACTTGAACTTCTCATATTCGGCAAGGATAAAAATCCTCTTTTAACTCTTCCCATAAAAGAGACAGAAACGACTCAGGAAAATCCGATAGAAATTGCCGCGCAATTAGTGGATAGTTACGCTAAAATAACATTGAAATTGGTTGGTAAATATCAGGCAACCTTTAATGCGACAAATGCCGAGTAGGCTTTATTCTGTATAACATCTATTAAACCCCATCATTAGCGAGGATAGGCGCAAGCCATTTTTCTACCTCAACAAGTGGCATTGCCTTTCGTTTCTGGTAATCAACTAATTGGTCGCGTCCTATCTTTCCAACGGCAAAATATTTTGCCTGCGGGTGCGCAAAGTAAAGTCCGCTAACGCTGCTGGCGGGAATCATTGCGCAACTTGACGTTAACTGAATGCCAGCATTCTTTTCAACGTCAAGCAAAGCCCACAAGGTTAGTTTTTCGGAATGGTCCGGACAGGCAGGATAACCGGCGGCTGGTCTTATACCACGATATTTTTCCGCTATGAGTTGCTCGTATGACAGGTTTTCCTCTCTTCCGTAACCCCACTCAATGCGCGCCTTTTTATGAAGATACTCGGCAAAGGCTTCTACAAGCCTGTCGGCAAGGGCTTCAGCCATAATGGCGAGGTAGTCTTCATTCTCATTCCTTAACGACTGCACAAGTTCTTTTACGTTATGACCGCTGGTCACAGCAAAAGCGCCAATATAATCAATTTTGCCGCTTTCTTTTGGCGCTATAAAATCGGCGAGGCACATATTGAATTGTCCTGCTGGCTTATCTGCCTGCTGCCGCAGAAAACAAAATCTGCATAACACCTGCGAGCGCGATTCATCGCTATAGACCTCCACATCGTCTCCAACAGAATTCGCAGGGAAAAATCCATAAACCCCTTTTGCAATAAACAGATTTTCATTCACAATCTTCTCAAGGTATTTAATGGCGTCCGAATGCAGTTTTCTCGCCTGTTCTCCGTATTTGTCGTTTTCAAAGATTGACGGGTATCTCCCACGCAATTCCCATGCGTGAAAAAACGGCGACCAGTCAATATAAGGAATTAAATCCCGCAACGTAAAAATAATCGCCCCTTTTTCGGCATCGCGTTGGTCTGTGGAAAGTTTGCGAATGCCGATAAACTCCGGCCTGGGGATGTCTGAATAATCAAGATTCGGTTTACGCCTTCGCGCCTCTTCAATGCCGATCAGTTTTATTGACGCGGATTGATATTGGGTTCTGAGTTTTTCGTAGTCGGTTCGGATTTGTTCTGCAAAGCTCTGGCGCGTTTGCGGGTTCAACAGATTGCTCAAAACAGGGGCTGCGCGCGAGGCGTCTGGAACATAAACCACCGGGTTGCTGTATGATGGCGCAATCTTGACTGCAGTGTGGACCTTACTTGTGGTCGCGCCGCCTATGAGCAAAGGCAGTTTAAATCCACGCCGTTCCATCTCTTTTGCAACGTGCACCATTTCATCCAGAGACGGCGTAATCAAACCGCTCAATCCAATAACATCCACCTTATGCTCAAGAGCGGAATCTAAAATCTTCTCGCACGGCACCATAACTCCCAGGTCTATCACCTCGTAATTGTTGCAGGACAATACAGCGCCCACGATGTTTTTTCCAATGTCGTGAACATCGCCTTTTACAGTTGCGAGCAAAATTTTTCCCTGCGCTCCGGTGCCAGATTTCTTTTCGGCTTCAAGATATGGCGTCAGGATTGCCACCGCTTTTTTCATTACTCGCGCCGATTTCACAACTTGCGGGAGAAACATCTTGCCGGCGCCAAACAAATCGCCAACAATGCGCATCCCTGCCATTAATGGACCTTCAATCACATCAAGGGGTCGCCTGTATTTTTGCAGGGCTTCAATCACATCCTGCTCCACAAAATCGGCAATCCCTTTCACAAGTGAATGTTCAAGCCTCTGTTCAACCGGCAACTTGCGCCATTCAAGTTCATCGGTTTCCTCGCCCTTTTTCTGTTTTACTTTGTCGGCATATTTCAAAAGTCGCTCGGTTGCGTCCGGACGGCGATTCAACACTACGTCTTCAACAAGCTCGCGCAATTCAAGCGGGATTTCTTCATACACGGCTAACATCCCTGCATTTACTATTCCCATATCAAGTCCGGCTCTTATAGCGTGATACAAAAACACGCTGTGCATCGCCTCCCTGACAACATTGTTTCCCCTGAAACTGAATGAAATATTGCTAACCCCGGCGCTCACATAACAACCGGGCAGATTTTCTTTTATCCAGCGAGTCGCGTTTATAAAATCCACAGCGTAATTGTTGTGCTCTTCAAAGCCGGTGGCAATCGTAAGCACATTCGGGTCAAATATAATTTCCTGCGGGGGAATGCCAGCCTTTTTAACCAGAATATCATAAGCGCGTTTGCAAACCTGAATCTTTCTTTCAAAACTCGCCGCCTGCCCTTCCTCGTCAAAAGCCATCACAACAATCGCTGCGCCGAGTCTGCGAATTTTTTTTGCCTGCTGAATGAATTTCTCTTCGCCCTCTTTTAATGAGATAGAATTTACAATACCTTTCCCCTGCAAACATTTAAGACCGCTTTCAATAACGTCCCACCGCGAAGAATCAATCATAACAGGAACTTTCGCAATGTCTGGCTCGGCTGCCACAAGGTTTAAAAAATGAGTCATCGCCTTTACGCCGTCCAGCATCGCGTCGTCCATATTCACATCAATAATCTGGGCGCCGTTTTCTACCTGTTGTCGGGCAATTGTCAAAGCCGCGTCATACTCGCCGGCGAGGATGTGCTTTGCGAATTTTGGAGAACCTGCCACATTTG
>JBAMMJ010000159.1:0-4524 GCA_039793825.1 Verrucomicrobiota bacterium
CTGATGTCACAAAGCGGTGTTGCGTTCGCATTTGCTCACTTAACACCGCACTCCAGATTGGGCTAATGTTCGCCACTGGACTGCACGGGATACGGGAAGGAAAATTCTTGTAAGCAGGATGAAAATCTTTTAGGATTTAGCGATATGAACCATAAGAAGCAGAAGTCGGCTGATGAGGATGTCTCGCGTCGTAGTTTTTTAAAAGGCGTTGTCGGTTCGGTTGTTGCCGGCGTCGCGCCGTTGATTATTCCGAGCGGCGTTATTGCGGCGAATGGGGCGCCGGGTGCTAATGAAAAGATTGGGGTTGGATTTATCGGGATAGGGAGACAGGCGAGCGATTTGTTAAGGATGACGTTGTTGCAGAACGGCGCCCGGTTTGTTGGGGTGGCTGATGTAAATATTAATAGGGCAAACGAGGTGGCAGCAAAACACGGGGTGTTTGCGTGTCAGGATTTCAGAAGATTGCTGGAGAGGAAGGATGTGGACGCAATAATAACCGCGACGCCGGAGCACTGGCGCGGACCGATTTGCGTTATGGCGTGTCAAGCCGGGAAGGATTTGTATGTGGAGAAACCGCTTTCGTTGACGATTCGGGAGGGTAGGCTGATTGCGCAGGCGGTTCGCAAATATGGACGGGTTTTGCAGGTTGGGAGTCAACAACGTTCAATGTGGATGAACAAGGCTGCTTGCGAATTGGTTCGGAGCGGTGCGCTTGGCAAAGTGAAACGGGTAATATGTATGAATTATCCGAGTCCGTGGGAATGCGCGTTACCGGCTCAGCCGATACCCGACGGGCTTGATTGGGATATGTGGTGCGGTCCAAATCCTGTAGTTCCATACAATCGGGACCTGTATTTGCCGCGGGCGAATCCGGGCTGGTTGTCGTTCAGGCCATATTCAGGTGGAGAGATGACAGGTTGGGGGGCGCACGGTTTTGATCAGGTGCAATGGGCGCTTGGGATGGATGAGAGCGGACCGGTTGAGGTCTGGACGAGCGGCGAGAAGTTTGATCCGCCGACTTACACGCAGCCTGAATCAAAACAGCGAGGGGATAAGATTTGCAGCGTGCCGAAGGTATTCTGGAAGTATCCTGGCGATATTGTGATGGAGATGGGGGAGGCGCCGTCGTTTGGGGCGGTATTTGTTTGCGAGAAAGGGATATTGCGGATTGACAGGGGGCGATGTTCCTCCGACCCTGAAGATATTGCGATTGAGTTGATTAAGAAGCGTCCGAAGGGTTATGACGAGAGCCATATAAAGAATTGGCTTGATTGCATAAGGACAAGGACGAGACCGAACGCAGACGTGGAGATTGGGCATAGAAGCGCGACGGTTTGTCATCTGGGGAATATAGCGCGCTGGGTTGGGAGAAGGTTGAAATGGGACCCGGTGAAGGAGACGTTTACCGATGATGAGGAGGCGCGGAAGTATCTTGATCGGCCGCGCAGAAAGCCGTGGGAATTGCCGGAGAAGATTTGAGACAGGCAGCTAATCGGTTTGTTGGTTATTCAAATTCTTGAATCTGGAGCAACTCTTCGGCTGTCCATTGTTCGGAGCGGTCTAATGTTTTTTCTCTGATAGCTTTAACGTGGTCAGGCGAAACGGCACTGGCTTTATTTCCCAATTCGGTTCTGATGAATGTCAGGATTGCGGCGATCTGGGAATCGTTCAGGAGGTCTTTCCAGGGCACCATAGTGTTGTTATATTTTACGCCGCAGACTTCTATTTCTCCTTGAATACCGTGGAGCATAATGCGGATTAGCCTGCCGGGTCCGCTTGCGAGGACCCATTCTGAATTTGCGAGGGGTGGGTATTGACCAGCCGCGCCATTGCCGTCGGGCTGGTGACAGGGGGCGCAGGCAGTGGTGTAGAGATAACGGCCATTTTCTCTGAACTGGTCTTTTGCGGGGGGATTGAGCGCCGCGAGCTGATTTGTTGAGAGCAGAGGATAATACAAATCGGGTTCAAAATTGGCGGTTGCGGTTTTGAGATGTGAACGAGCCAGCAGGATCAAAACGATCGTGATAATTAGCAGAGCAGTCAGGCAGATATGTTCTGCGGTAATTCTGGCAGGACTGCGTTGGTGTTGTTTTTGTTGATTTTCAGTCATTTTGGCAAATCCGACGTATTGTTTTTGAAAACGTTTGTGAGAGCGGACGGTCTATTGATAACATTCATTGGTTCAGGCGGTGCGGGCGCTTCATAGAGGGGCTGTTCATATTTCATACTATCAAGAAAATCGGCTAATCGTTCCGCCTTATCACCGGGGATAATTTGATTTGATTTGAAGAGGAAGATTCCGCGTGCCTGTGGATTAAGAGCGTCTTTTGAATATTGGTTTTGTTCTGAGAACAGGTATTTATAGGAAGGCATAATTGAATCGGGATTTAATAAGCGCGGGTCATATAGTATGAGGAGGAATCTTGCCTTTTTCTGAATTGATTGTTCGGTTTTATTTGTTGAGGAGAAGGACCATTTGACGGCGTATTTTTCCGGGGCTCTTGAAGCGATGTTCATAAGGTCTGGACCGAGTCGGGTTGAACCCAAAAGCGGGGGATTGTCTGCAATGTAGTCGCGCGCCACGGCGCGTCTGAAGCCCCATCCGCGTTCGTAGTCGCTTCCGAATTGGTATGGCTTTACGATTCTTGTGTGGCAGTAATAGCAACCGAGCGAGCGGTAGGTTTGCATTCCGATGAGGGCGGAGCCCGGTCGCGGGGAAGGATAAGTTTCACCGGCGCCCAGCGGGAGTGGGCGTATCTGGGTTAATTGAATGGCTGGTTTTAAGACTATCGCGTAAAAAGAGATGCCGATTGACGTAATTCCTGAAATTAATATTACCATCCAGTTATTCATAATATTTCTTCGTTGTTTTCTGTTTTGCCGATTACTTCGGACCGGTTTAATTCTTTCAGGTTTGTTATTTTTGAGGAAATTGCGCGAATGATTATCAGTCCATTTCTAAACAGGAACAGTAAGAGAGCGGCGACGATTACGGTGTTTGCAAGTAATCCGAGAAAAAGGAATGGTTTTACGGAGTTAACCGCATCAATGAATGTTTCACTGTAATCGTAGTAGCTCGCACCTTGAACAAAGCCGCCCAGCAGGAAACTGATGCAGAGTGTTAAGCCGCCGCCGATTATAATCCACATCTGAAGCGGCGCAGCTGTTGTGGTCTCCTTATTATGAAGGGCTGGCAGAAGGGTTTCCACAAATCCGACAAAGGTAAAAACGACGCCGCAAAATAGGAGCAAAAATTCGCGTCCTGTTGAAAATAGTGTGAACTCAACTATGCGGCTAATCGTGGTTGAGGATTCTGCGATTCCGAAGATGATAAAAAGTCCGACAGATATTAGGGCTGTGGTGAAATATAAAGAAGGGCAGGGTTGAAATTTTGTATCGCCGATTTTTTTTGAGTAGAGCAGGGTGAGTCCAACATTTAAGAACGTTGCTGCCAGAGGGATTATCATTAAAAGGTACATTGCGCGGCTTAACTCAAAAATCCAACGCGGCAGGGGGATAGATGGGGAGATGCCGCCGAAACCGCCGAGTATCAGGAGTCCAAAGAAGGAAAACAGGGCGACGCGCCGACTGTAGAGGTTTGCTTTTGAAACGTAGAGAAAATAGAAGACCGCGCCTATAATTTCGCCGCTGAGGAGGGAATTGAAGGAGATATTTTTCAACCAGTTGTGAATCAGGAATTGTTGGACGCCGCCCGTAGGGAATCTAACAAGGAAGAGTTGAGAGGCGGTAATCGTGATAAACATTCCGAAAGGCAGAATTATTCCGAACCAGAGTGATGGATGGATAAGCGGCTGGGATCGGTTTGAGATTAATAGAATTAATCCGACGGCGAACAATGCCGAGGCTGCGATAAGGATTGTTCCTGAATAATGAGGCAGTTCAAACCATTCGTAACCGGTGGAATCGCCGAACAGAGCGCCGATGGCGCCTGACAGGACGCCGATGTTCCATAGCGCAATAGAGCCGTATACCAACGCGCGGTTCTGGATTTTTGACCTACCCAGAAGGCAGGTTGAATAGAATGAAATCGCAACCAGGGCTTGGAACGCAAAGCCGTATAATAGTGCTGTTGAAGCCGAGGCGCATAATCTTCCATAACTTAAGGCAGGCGCGGTCGCAGGTGTTAGGTCTGGAAAAATTAATTCAACCAGGGCAAAGCCTCTCATAAGCGTCCCGATAAGCAACCAGACTGCGGATTTACCGATTAAAAGGGTAATGAACCACCGGCACGAGGCGTTTATTTCGTCAGCAGAGGGTTCTGGTTCCGCTCGTTTTTTGAAGCGGGGCAATTCTTTTTTCCCTTTTTGCGATGAGACCATTTTATTGGACTATTTTTTCGGTTTGTTTGTTGGTCGGTTGCGTTTGTTGAGTTAGAGGACGGGTTGACCATTCCAATCGTTTGATAAAATTTGAGCGCGCTGCAAGCGGGTTTTGATAGGCGCGGGCGACAATTTCCATCGCAAGCGAGATTGGCAGGCGGACAACGGTGCGGGTTCTATCCTG
>JBAMMJ010000160.1:0-31435 GCA_039793825.1 Verrucomicrobiota bacterium
GAGATGGCGGGCTTCGATCACTCGGCCGTCGCAGAAATTCACTGCATATTCCACGATGTTCCGCAGCTCCCGCACATTGCCCGGATAGAAATAATCGAGAAGAATCTTGTGCGCGTCCGGCGAAAAGCCTTTTAATGTCTTGTTGAATCGAGCGCAAAAGAGTTTGAGGAAATGATCGAGGAGAATCCTCACATCAGCCCCACGCTGCACAAGCGGCGGGAGGTGAAGGCGTATGACGTTGAGGCGAAAGAGTAGGTCTTGTCGGAATTTTTCCTTCTTCACCATCTCATCCAGATTGCGATGCGTGGCGGCAATGACCCGCACGTCCACGGTGTACGCCCGTGAGCTTCCCAAGGGATGGACCGTTTTGTCGTCAAGGAACGAGAGGAGCTTGACTTGCAGAGATAGAGGCAAGTCCCCTATTTCTGTGAGATAGAGGGTCCCATTGTGCGCCATGCGGAATCGCCAGGGCTTGCTGGTCACCGCTCCAGTAAAGGCGCCTTTTTCATATCCGAATAATTCACTTTCAAGAAGGTTTTCTGGAATAGCAGCGCAGTTTATAGCCAAAAAAGGTTTGTCATTTCGGTTGCTGTAATGATAGATGGCTCGCGCTACGAGTTCCTTTCCTGTGCCGCTTTCGCCAGTAATAAGAACAGTCGTATCCGTAGGCGCAACCTGTCCGATGAGTTTGAACACTTCTTGCATAGCGGCGCTCTTGCCGACAATCCCCAACTCATAATCTTCTTTTTCAAGCACCGGTTGTAGGACAACCGATTCCTTCATATAGCGTGCTGCTTTAAATGCCTCAGTAATTACCTGCTTTAATTTTTGAACATCAAATGGTTTTAGCAAATAATCAAACGCGCCGCGTTTCATCGCCTCAATTGCTGTCTGTGTTGTGCCGTATGCAGTCATTAAGATTACCGGAACCTTTGAGTCTATCTGTTTGAGTCTATGTAGAATTTCCAGCCCGTTTTCTCCACCAAGCCGTATGTCCATTATAACTGCGTTTGGTCTTTTCTTCTGAAAATATTTTATTCCGTCTTCTCCACTTGAAGCTGTGATGATTTCATATTCAGGTGAATCGAAGATGCGCTCAAACGAATATAACACATCCGGTTCATCGTCTATAACAAGTAGCTTATCCATAAAATTTACAAACCGATTATAATTATAATACAATATATTTTAACAAAGTATTGAAAAATACTCTTTCATTATAGGAGTTATATTAAGATATAGATTAGGCTTTACGCCAAATTGCCATAATTTAGCCTATTGATAAGCGGTTAAAAACTGAATACTACACTAACGCGTTGTTACCCGCCAGATTGGGGTTGGATTTTCAAGTTGCTTGTAACAGTTGTTGATTCCACGTTATGATGTGGAGCGTATGAAAATCATCTGTCGCGGTTTTATAATTATATGCTTCTGGATTAATTATTCATTTTACGTGAACGCAGGCGATTTTTTTGATTTATTTGTGCGCGTTAGCGAAAAAGACCCGAGATATCTTGAACTATCAGATGGTCGTCCTTACATACCAATCGGTTTAAATCTTATACATCCTGACAGGTGGGATGACAAAGGTCTTGAGCGGATGCAGGAGTGGATGGAAAACCTGTCATCAAATGGCGGAAATTATATTCGTGTCTGGATAAGTTCAGATTTCTGGGATGTGGAGCATCAAAAAAGCGGGAATTACGATTCCGAAAAAGCCAGACGCATTGACACGATGCTTGAGATGGCAAGGCGATATAATATAAAGGTCAAGCTCACTATTGAACATTTTAGAACAATTCAGGGCGAGGGGCGACAGAAGTGGGCGCATAAACCGATACATCACATTTCTATGGGTGGGACAGCCACGAACCTTGCGGACTTTTTCGCAGGAGAGAAAAGTCGTGAGCAGTTTAAGAGAAAACTTCTCTGGTTTAAAGAAAGATATGGGGATAATCCGACGATTTTCGGCTGGGAATTATGGAATGAGATCAATGCAGTATCCACAAGCGATAAATATTATATGCCATGGACAGAAGTTATGCTAAACGAATTGCACCGAATTTTTTCGAAGAATATGGCTTTGCAGAGTCTCGGTAGTTTTGACACGGATAAGGTGCGCGATTTATATAAACGGCATAGTTTATTAAGCGGCAATGACATAGCGCAGGTGCACAGATATCTTGACCTCGGCGCGCAACTTGAGGTCTGCCACGACGCTGTGGATGTTCTTGCGGCAGACGCTGTGCGGGAATTATTAAACTTCAATCCTAAAAAACCGGTAATCCTTGCCGAAAGCGGCGCTGTTGAGCCTAATCATAGCGGCCCATTCAAACTATATTCTAAAGACAAAGATGGAATTATATTGCACGATGTGCTGTTTGCTCCGTTTTTTGCAGGTGCTGCCGGCAGCGGACAAATCTGGCACTGGGATTCTTATGTTGATAAAAACAATTTATGGTATCACTTTTCGCGATTCGCCTCTGCGGTAGGTGGTATTGACCCAATTTCAGAACATTTTATACCCTTAATGATTGAGCACCCACGCCTTCGGGTTTACGTTTTAAAAGGTGAAAGAACAATTCTGTGTTGGATACGGGATTCCAGAAACACGTGGATGAGCGAGTTAAGAGATGGAATCCCGCCAGAAATATTGAAAGGGGAGTCTGTTGATTTTTCAAAACCGCTTCAAAACCGCTCGGTCAAAACAGCTCAGATATATGACCCGTGGAAGAATATTTGGCAGGCGGCTTCTATTACCGATGGAAAGGTGCAGTTACAGGCGTTTGCGCGTTCGGTCGTTATAAAACTACAATTAAAATAGATTAGAAACCGTACTAAAAGTGATAAATTCTAATCACGCAGGTAGAACATTGATGGAAGTTTTCATTTGATATATTGACCGGGCAGAAGAATTCTGAATAATATGGGGTTATGAAATTTCCAATAGAGTTAAAGCCTGATATTTTTAATCTTTTTGCAATTTCAATACTTCAGAGAAGTTTACTATGAAAACCATTTCAAGGCGGTTGTTCGTTAAAGGTATTGCAAGTGTCGGTGCGGCGACTTTAATTTCGGCAAAGGTCAAAGGCGCAAACGAGCGGATAAGACTTGGGTTTATTGGTCTTGGCAATCGCGGTGATCAGGTTCTAAGCGCTTTTCTTGTCCATACCGATTGCGAAGTTGTTGCGCTTTGCGATATATACGAACCTTATGTGGAATACGCGGCTAAAAGGGTTGGCGGGGCGCCAAAAAAGTTTAAAGACTATCGGGCTTTGCTTGATATGAGAGACGTGGATGCCGTTGTAATATGCACCCCTGACCATTGGCATGCTTTGCAAACAATTCACGCCTGTCAGGCTGGCAAAGATGTTTATGTAGAAAAGCCGTTATCTCTTTGTGTGGCTGAAGGGCGCGCTATGGTGAACGCGGCGTTAAGATTTAATCGCGTGGTGCAGGTCGGAATTCAACGAATGTCTTCTCCATTTTGCAAAGAAGCAGCAGAAATAATACGCTCCGGTGGCATCGGTAAAATCACTGTTGTGCGGAGTTTTCATATTCAAAACGAATATCCGAAAGGCATCGGCAATCCTCAAGACCAAGAACCGCCGGAGGATTTAGATTGGGACTTATGGTTGGGACCGGCTGCAAAACGACCATACAATAAGAATCGCACCTTTTATCGGTTTCGTTGGTTTTATGATTATTCTGGAGGTCAGGTGACTAACTTTGGCGTGCATTATCTTGCTCAAATTCACAGCTCGTTGGGAGTAGACGCTCCGCTTTCGGTAATGGCAATGGGCGGCAAATATGCAAACTACGACAACCGCGAAGTGCCCGATACAATGGAGGTTCTATGGCATTATCCCGGAGATGTACTTGTGAGCTTTTCCCAGTTCAATGCAACGGCGGCTCCCGGCGCAGCCCGTCCCTGCGAAATTGAATTCAGGGGCACAAAAGGAACTATGTATTTTAATCTGAATGGATACGAAATTGTTCCCGAATTAATTACCCCCAATGAATTTCCAGCGCGCACTCCGTTGAATAGAGATTTGGAGCGAAACTATCGGGCTGGCGAGAAGCCTCTGATTGAGGCAAGAAAGGTTAAAGGAAACATTTTAGACAGCGATCATAGTCGCAATTTTTTAGATTGTGTTCGCACTCGCAAAAAACCAAATTGTGACATTGAATTTGGACATCGCTGCACAACAGCGGCGCTAATAGCCAACATTGCTCATCAGACGCATTCTGTTCTGGACTGGGATGCAAACACAGAACGGTTTACAAACAATGACACCGCAAATTCGCGGCTGATGTATCAATATCGTTCTCCGTATAAATTACCCAAAATCTAACGCAGGTGAGTTTAACTCCTTTAGAAATATCAGAAGCAAAATTGTGGAGCGAACTAAAAATGTTGTATCAAAAGGTTTTTAAACAAATGATGAGAATATTATGCTGCTCCTGGTGTTCTTTTCTTTTATAGGATGTGCCACTTTGAGTTGCGGTATTTTAAGCGCCGCCGAAACGTTGCCGGGGACGGCGGCTTTAGATTGGCAGGAAGAAGATTTATCCGCAAGGCTGATGGATGGGGCGCACCGTTTTGTAGACCGCAAGATTGCGGAGTCTATAAAAACACGCGAAGTATATTGGTCGCGCGATTTTGGTTCAGCTGAGGCTTATGAGCGTTCTATTGAGACAAACCGCGAATATTTTAAAGTTATTATCGGCATTGCGGATAAACGATTGCCAGCCTTGATGGAACGATATGGAGATGACGATAATCCAGCGCTCGTGGCAGATGCTTCGCGTTATACTGTTGAACAGGTGAGATGGCGTGTGTTGGACGGTGTTTGGGGTTATGGCTTGTTGCTTTTGCCAAAATCCGATCCTGTGGCTTGTGTGGTTGCGATTCCGGACGCCGACCAGTATCCTGAGCAATTGCTCGGACTTTTGCCGGGTATGCATCCAGCTGCGCAAGTAGCAAGGAGACTTGCGGAAAATGGCGTTGTCGTAGTGATACCTCAGACAATACGTCGCGATAAACTTGCCACGCAGGATGAACAAATTCGTTCCACAGATCAAACTTATCGGGAGTGGATTTACCGACAGGCGTTTCATCTGGGACGCCACGTTATAGGTTATGAGGTTCAGACGGCGATGGGTGCGATAGATTGGTTGCGCAAAAAATACGGCTCAAAGATCAAAATCGGTATATGCGGTTATATGGAAGGCGGACTTGTGGCATTTTACTGCGCCGCTGTGGATACAAAAATTGATGTGGCGCTTGTCAGTGGCTATTTTAGTTCAAGACAACGGGTTTGGAGCGAGCCTATTTATCGGAATGTATGGAGTTTATTGCAGAGATTTGGAGACGCGGAGATTGCCGGGCTTATTTTGCCGCGCCATCTTGTGATTGAACATTGTCCAATAGCGACAATAACAGGTCACAAAGGAGACCTTAAAACTCCGGAATTTGAAGAGGTGCGTCAGGAGGTTGATAGAATTCAAACTGGAAATATTTTTAAAAAGCCATTGGTTATTCGTGGTGAAAATAGACCTTTTTCAGAGGAAGCCCTGACTGAATTTGCGCGCAATCTGGGGGTAACAAGACTCTTGCCGGTATCAGATGAAATTCCGTCGGACCGTCGGAAACAGTTTAATCCTGAAACGCGACATACGATTTACTTTTCTGAGATTGAGAACCACGTGCAACGTCTTGTTCAAAGATCGGATTTTGTCCGTGAAGATTTTTTCCTCTACGCAATAATGCCGGAACTTAAACTCACAAGATGGAGCACTGCTACGCATCTGCCTACCTATCCGCTGGATAAATTTATACAGGGCGCAAAACATTTTCGTCAAATTTTCAAGGAAGAGGCTATGGGAAGTTTTGATGAGCGGTTGCTTCCATTTAACGCCCGTTCACGTCAAATAGCAGTGAACGATAAATGGACGGCTTACGACATTGTTCTGGATGTGTATCCTGAATTTTTCGCCTGGGGAATACTTGTTGTGCCGAAAAATATTAAACCTGGCGAAAAGCGTCCGGTGGTTGTATGTCAACACGGACGGAATGGAGTGCCGCGCAATCTGCTTGAAGGCAATAAAGACGGTTATAACGATATAGCCGCAAAGCTTGCCGAGCGAGGATTTATCGTTTTTGCGCCTCATAATCTTTACAGAGGCGAGGATAAATACAGATGGCTTGACCGGAAGGCAAACACAATAAAAGCAACGCTTTTTTCGTTCATAATTGTTTCACACGAACAGATTTTGAGATGGCTTGACACCTTGCCTTTTGTGGATGGCAACAGGATTGCATTTTATGGGTTAAGTTACGGTGGAGAAACCGCGATGCGCGTTCCAGCAGTGCTGGAAAAATATTGTCTTTCTATTTGTTCTGGAGATTTCAATCAATGGACAAGAAAGGTTGCCTCAACCGATCAGCCGTTTAGTTATATGCGCACAATTGAGTGGGAGATGCCATACTGGAATCTCGGGAACACATTTGATTACGCCGAAATGGCGTATCTTATCCTGCCGCGTCCGTTTATGGTTGAGCGGGGGCATCGCGATCTTGTCGGACGCGACCATTGGGTTGCGTATGAATATGCAAAGGTGCGTTGGCTTTATGCTCAACTTGGTATAGCCGACCGAACGCAGATAGAATTTTTCCAGGGCGGTCATAGTATGCGCGCTGAAGGGACTCTGGATTTTTTGCATCGCCATCTGGATTGGAAAAATAGATGAAGCAAAGCGACAGACTGATTTTCCAGAATCATTTTTAACCGATGAATTAGTTTTAAATTGTGTGATGGACAGGGCAGTCAGATAAATTAGTATGTTGTTTCTTTTTCAGTTTAATTTCTATTCAAGATTATATATTTTAACTATATCGCGAATTTATGCATACGGTAAAAGTGGATTTAGGCGAGCGGAGTTATCCGATTTATATTGGGAAAGGATTGCTTGATTCGCTCGGTAAACGGTGCATTCAGGTGTTTGAACCCCGCCGATGCGCGGTTATCACTGATTCCAATGTTGAAAAGTTATACGCCGGGCGGGCGATTCAGAGCCTGGCAAACGCTGGTTTTTCTCCGTTTTTAATCACGTTGCCTGCCGGCGAGGTGACGAAAAATTTGCGCTTCGTTGAATCCTGCTACAATCGGATGGCTCAAGAAAGGGTAGAAAGGCGCTCATTTGTTGTGGCGCTGGGGGGAGGCGTCATAGGCGATCTTGCTGGTTTTGTGGCAGCAACCTATATGCGTGGCATCGGTTTTGTGCAGGTGCCCACATCATTGCTTGCTCAGGTGGATAGCTCGGTCGGAGGCAAAGTTGGGGTAAACTTAAAATACGGCAAAAACCTCGTAGGCGCGTTTTATCAGCCTAAATTAGTAATTTGCGATACAGAGACGCTCACCACACTTCCTGACAGAGAACTTCTTGCCGGCATTTCGGAAGTTATCAAATACGCAGTTATCTATGATGATGTCTTGTTTAAGCGGCTTGAAAGAGAAATAGACAGGTTAATTTCAAAAGACCATTTAACCTTAAGCGCTGTTATTGCGCGGTGCTGTAAGATTAAGGCTGAAGTGGTTGCGGCAGATGAAACCGAGAGTGGATTACGCGCGATTTTGAACTTCGGTCACACCGTCGGACACGCCCTTGAGTCAATTACTGGTTATGGAAAATACCTGCACGGAGAGGCGGTTGCGATAGGTCAGGTGGCTGAAGCGATTATTGGAACCCTGGTTTTGAATTTTAAACCAGCTGATGCGCAAAGGATAAAAAATTTGATTGAAAAGAGCGGATTACCAGTCGCAGCGCGATTAACCACCCGCGAAAGAAAAAGACTTATTGAAGCAATGAAATTGGACAAAAAGGTCAGCGCAGGCGAGATTCGTTTTGTTTTGCCGATTAAAATTGGCAAGGTAAAATATGGTCAAAAAGTCCCAATAGAGATCATAGAAAAAGCGTTGGAGCAAATCTCTGAATGTCAGCAATAAGCGAAATAATTGTTAGGGAATATTTTGAAATCCACGGTTTTCTTGTCCGGCAGCAACGGAAATATATTCCGCGCACCGAGAGGGAAGACGAAGAGATGGATTTTCTTGTTTATAATCCTGAGCCGAAAGGCGCGATTCAGAGTTATCCTATAGTCCTTGATAGTCAGAGCCTGAAGGCGGTTTCTTGTGCGATTGTTTCGGTGAAGGGTTGGCATACAGACCTGGTCAGTCCATCGGTCATAAAAAAGATGGAGCCCGACATTGAACGGTTTGTTGAAAAAGATTACAGAAAATATTATTCAAGTTTTAAGGAATCGGTTGAACCTATGGCAATGATTCGGATTCTGGTTATACCATCCATTACCTCTAACCCTGAACAACGTCAGAAAACAGTTGAATTGCTTTATAAAATGGGGATTGAAGGGGTAATTCAATTTCGCACTATTTTGTGGGATTTGATTAACTATGTTCAAGTAAATCATAATTATCTAAAATCCGACGTCTTGCAGGTAATAAGAATTTTAAAAGCCTACGATGTTTTTAAGGAACCGCAATTGACATTGTTTGAGCGGAGAAGGCGCGGCAAAAAAGCGCAAACAAATCCATCTAAACAAGACACCTCTGCCGATGGGGAGTATTAAATTTTTGCGCTGTGGAAATAACGATGTTGAGTGCTAAATTGTAGAATACGAAAACAGTAGCGTTAGATTTTATGTTGCTTGTAATAGATAACTACGATTCGTTTACGTATAACATCGTCCAGTATCTTGGCGAGATGGGCGTTGAGATGCGGGTTGTTAGAAACGACGAGATAACAATTGATGAGATACAAAAATTAAATCCCGAACGGATTTTAATTTCGCCCGGTCCGTGCTCGCCGCGTGAAGCAGGATTATCCAATGACATCATTCGCGCCTTCACTGGAAAAAAACCGTTGCTCGGTGTTTGTCTTGGTCATCAATGTATAGGTCACGTTTTTGGGGCTGAAATCGTGGTGAATTATCGGATGATGCACGGCAAGACATCGCCAATTTTTCATAATGGAAGAGAACTTTTTCAAGATATGCCAAATCCATTTATAGCGACGCGTTACCACTCGCTTGTAATAAGACCAGAGTCCTTGCCAGACTGCCTTGAAGTAACTGCAAAAAGCGACGAAGGGGAGATTATGGGAATCCGACACAAAGAATATCCAATCTGGGGCGTTCAATTTCATCCTGAGAGCATTCTGACTCAAGATGGCAAAAAACTCCTTAGAAATTTTCTCAATTTAAGTTAATTTTTTCACGGTGAAACGCGGGTCTATTATTTCGCTATCTAAAAAGCAATTCTATGCGCTGCTTGTTTATTTAACCGCAATGCTATCAATTCAGTTAGCGGTCGCGATTTTCATCATAGGAACTTTAAATTCGTCTGCCGCCCAAGTTCCAGCGCCGATATGGACTAACAGTATTATAAGGGTGATGAGCGCGAATCTTACCGGCGATTCGCAAACTTATGGACAGGCTTCAATCCGAATATTTCAGGGACTTAAGCCCGATATAATCGCAATTCAGGAATTTAATTACTCGGATAACACCTATGATGATATCAAGGGCTTTATAAATCTGGCTTTCGGTACTAATTTTTTTTATTTCAGGGAGACGAATAGCAATTACTCGTTGCCAAACGGCATTATAAGCAGATACCCAATTCTTTTAGCGGGAAGTTTTGATGATCTTGAAATCCCCGACCGGGGCTTCGCCTATGCTGTAATTGATATACCGGGAGACAAAAACCTCGTGGTTTTTAGTGTTCATTTAAAGGCTGGCAGCGATTCAGCCTCACGACGGGCAACAGAGGCTTTACAACTCAAAAATCTAATTGCATCAAATTTTTCAACTCAATCAAACTATATCATAGTCGCGGGGGATTTTAACCTCTATTCAACCAATGAATCCGCTTACAGGACAATAATCTCTTTTTTGAATGATTTCCCGATACCTGAAGATACCGAACGCAATCCAAATACAAATCTGAATAGAAATCAGCGCTACGACTACATTTTTACTAGTGTAGATTTAACATCTCTTGTCGTCCCGGTACAGATTGGGCGACAATATTTTACCAATGGTTTGGTGTTTGATTCCCGGTCGTACTCGCCGCTTTCTGATGTTAAACCGGTTTTATCCGCAGATTCGTCAATGGCGCAACATCTGGCTGTAATTAAAGATTTTTCAATTTCATACCGGGTAACAAATTTTGTGAATATTGAGTCGCCTGTAATTGAGATTGATAAGACCGGGCTTATAAAATGGCGCGGCGCAAGCAATATTACATATTCTATATACTCAAGCTCTAACCTTCTTATCTGGAACAAGTTAGGTATTGCGACTTCAAGCGGCAATCTATATTATTTTGTCTGCAATCCCTTTACAAATAAGATTCAATTTTTCAGGGTTGGTTATCCATAACGGTCTATAAAACTTTAAATCATAGACCCTGGCGCGTAAACAAGCCGAAAATCAAATTTGCATAATTGCTCAAAATGGTATAAGAATTGGAATAGTTTTTTTGTAAGAAAATGAAACCGCGTGTTGAGATATATGATACGACCTTGCGGGATGGAACGCAGGGTGAGAGTTTAAACTTATCGGTTTCCGATAAATTGCGGATAGCCGACAAACTGGACTCATTTGGCATTCATTACATTGAGGGTGGATGGCCTGGTTCAAATCCGAAGGATATTGAATTTTTTCAGATTGCAAAAACGCGTAAGTATAAGAATGCAAAGATTGCGGCGTTTGGTTCAACCCGACGCAAGGGGATTCCGGTTGATCAGGATCAACAGGTGCGGTTGCTCATAGATTCCGGGGCGCCTGTGGTGACAATATTTGGAAAGACCTGGTTGCTTCACGTCCAGCAGGTATTAAAAACCACGCCGGAGGAAAATCTTGCTATGATTGCCGATACTGTTCGGTATCTGAAAGACCATGGGCTTTTTGTTGTTTATGACGGAGAACATTCGTTTGACGGTTATAAAGACAATCCAGGATATGCAATGGAAACCTGGCTGGCGGCAGAGGCTGCCGGGGCTGATGTGGTTGTGCTTTGCGATACAAATGGCGGGTCAATACCTTCTGAAGTCTATAGGATCACCGCTGAGGCGCGGAAAAAATTGAAAGTGCCAGTTGGGATTCACACGCATAACGATATCGGGCTTGCGGTTGCAAATGCGCTTGCCGCCGTTGAAGCCGGCGCTACCCATGTGCAGGGCACAATCAATGGGTATGGCGAAAGAACTGGCAATTGCAATCTAACCAGCGTTATTCCAACTCTGGTTTTTAAGATGAATATAGAGTGCATCAACAAAGAGAACTTGAGAGGATTGAAAGATTTATCTCAATTTGTTGATGAAGTGGCAAATCTGCGACACGACCCGCGTCAGCCGTGGGTTGGCGCGGCTGCGTTTGCGCATAAAGGCGGGATGCATGTTGACGCGGTATTGAAAAATCCCAGAACATTTGAGCATATTGACCCGGAGGTAATCGGAAATTCAAGGCGAATACTTGTAAGCGACCTTTCCGGCAAAGGAAACATACTTTTCAAAGCGCAGGAACTCGGATTCCAGATTTCGCCAGACACGCCGGAATTGAAGAAAATTCTTGCTCAAATCAAATCCCTTGAACACGAGGGTTACGAGTTTGAAGCGGCAGAAGCTTCATTGGCGTTGTTGATACGGAGAATCCTTTACAAGAAGGAGTTGCCATTTTCTATTGAAGCCTATCACGTGTCAATCCGCAGAGCCGGAGAAGATTCAATATGTGAGGCTACTATTAAGGTCAAAGTTGGAGATAAAATTGCCCATACCGTTGCCGAAGGCGACGGTCCGGTGAACGCCCTTGACGGGGCTCTGAGGCTTGCATTGCAGAGTTTCTTCCCTGAGCTTGAAAAGGTTCGGCTTACCGATTACAAGGTGAGAATCCTTGAAGGATTAGCCGGCACGGCTGCAAAAACGCGTGTGCTTGTGGAAAGTTCCGATGGCGTTAATGCATGGGGAACGGTCGGAGTTAGCACCAACATCATTGAGGCAAGCCTTCAGGCGCTTGTTGATAGTATGGAATACGCTTTATTGAAAAACAATAATAACCATACCGCCAGATAGCAGGCGCAAAAATTAATACTCAAGATTTATAGTGTCCTTGATTAATTCGGGGATTTTTTTTAATAATTCTCTTTTATTGTTATGTTGTCCAGGTATTGGTTATTTTACGACTATGAGTGAAATTCCGAAGGCATACGAACCGTCGCAGGTTGAAGAAAAGTGGTATAAATATTGGCTGGAGAAGAAGTTTTTCTCTGCAAATCCTGATTCTCCAAAGCCATCGTATTCAATCGTGATTCCACCGCCTAATGTTACTGGCGTATTAACGCTCGGGCACGTTCTTAACAATACAATTCAAGATATTCTCGCGCGCTGGGCGCGGATGCGCGGGTTTGAGGTGCTCTGGTTGCCGGGAACAGACCACGCCGGGATCGCAACCCAGACCGTCGTAGAAAAAACCTTGCGCAAGCAAGGTGTTATGAAACACCGCGACGAACTCGGAAGAGAGAAATTTCTGAAAAAAGTCTGGGAATGGAAGGAAAAACACGGCGGCATAATAATTACACAGTTGAAGAAACTGGGCTGTTCGTGCGATTGGGATAGAGAACGGTTTACAATGGACGCTCATTATTCGTTTTGCGTTCAAAAGGTTTTCGTTGAACTCTATCGGAAAGGACTGATTTATCGCGGAAAAAGAATGGTTAATTGGGACCCGACCGCACGCACTGCGCTCTCTGACGAAGAGGTAATAATGAAACAGGTTAATGGTCACCTGTGGTATATAAAATATCCTCTGATTAAGCCAGATGGAACTGTGGCGCAGGATGAATATGTTCTCGTTGCAACAACGCGCCCGGAAACAATGCTTGGCGACGAGGCTGTGGCTGTAAATCCAAAAGATACCCGCTATGCAAAGTTAATCGGCAGAAAAGTTTTATTGCCGTTGAAAAACAAACCTATTCCGATTATCGCGGATGAACTGGTTGACCCTGAGTTTGGCACCGGTTGCGTGAAAGTCACCCCGGCTCACGACCCCGCCGATTACGAAATGGCTCTGCGTCATAATCTTCCATTTACAATTGTAATCGCTCCAGACGGCACAATGACGGCAGACGCCGGCGAAGATTACGAGGGACTGGATAGAATGGAGGCGCGCGAGGCGGTAATTGAAGATTTGAAAGAGCAGGGATATTTGCTGAAAGTGGAGGATTATACCCATAACGTTGGATTCAGCGAGCGCAGCAATGTGCCGATTGAACCTTATTTGAGCGAACAGTGGTTTTTGAAGTATCCCGCTGTGGAACAAGCCCTCTGTGCGGTTGAAGAAGGCAGAATCAAGTTTTACCCGGAGCGCTGGGTCAAAACTTATACTCATTGGATGCGAAATCTAAAAGATTGGTGTATTTCGCGCCAGTTATGGTGGGGACATAGGATACCGGTCTGGTACCGGAAAAAAAATAGCTCAGGTTCGCAGGCAGAGGCTCGCAGACCGGATACCGGTTGTGGCGAAGACCAGACAATAGATAAGGATATTTGGGTGGATGTCACTCCACCGCCTGATCCTGAAAATTGGGAACAAGACCCGGACGTGCTTGACACCTGGTTCAGTTCCTGGCTCTGGCCATTTGCTACAATGGGCTGGCCTGAACAAACGCCGACTCTGAAGAAGTTTTATCCCACAACAGACCTCGTGACCGGTCCGGACATAATATTCTTCTGGGTCGCAAGAATGATTATGGCTGGGTATGAGTTTATGGGAGAAAAACCGTTCCATAATGTCTATTTCACCGGAATAATTCGGGATAAATTGGGGCGGAAGATGTCTAAAAGTCTCGGAAATTCCCCCGACCCGCTTGAGCTGATTTCAAAATATGGGGCAGACGCTTTAAGATTTGGGATTATGCGTTCAGCGCCTCAGGGACAGGATTTGCTTTACGATGAACAGCATGTTGAACTCGGACGCAACTTCTGCAATAAACTCTGGAATGCCTGCAGGTTCCGCCAGATGCAGGGGGGCGCGTTTGAAGGCGAAATTGAGCCCTCTTTATTAAGCAACGACGACAAATGGATTTTACTCAGGTTAGACCGCGCTATCAGAGAGGTTACTGAGGCTTTAGAGACTTATCATTTCAACGAAGCCACACAAGTGCTGTATCGGTTTTTCTGGAGCGAGTATTGCGATTGGTATATTGAAGCCAGCAAGGCAGTGCTGCAGGGCAACAACGAGGCAAGAAAGGCAAACACGCTCGCGGTGATTGATTTTGTTTTAAGCAATACGTTGAGGCTGTTCCACCCATTTTTGCCTTTCATTACAGAGGAACTATGGCAGGGGATGGGTTTCAATAATGATTTACCCCAGATGCAGGGCGGCTCAACTATTATGTATGCGCACTGGCCTAAACCGTTTGACGACGATTTTAAAGAATTTTATGGACTGGACGAAAGTGACGAACAACTCGCTGAGGCAAGATACGAGCTGGTAAGGCAGGGAAGAAATCTACGCCGCGAATATAACATTCCGACAAACAAAAAGGTCAAATTTTATTTCAAGCCTTCAGAGGAAAAATATAGCCTTGAGCCTGAGGTTATGCGGGTATTATTGAATGCCGACGAGTTTATAATAGACCGCAATTACCAGCCGCAGAAAGGCACGCCTTCGGCGCATTCTGCTCTTGGTGAATTGTATATGCCGCTGGTTGGACTTATTGATGTTCAGGCAGAAAAAGCCCGATTGGAAAAAGAGCTCCAGAAGGCAAAACAGGAACTTGAAAGGGCGCAACAGAAACTCAGCAATCAAGGATTCCTTCAGAATGCCCCGAAATCTGAAGTTGAAAAGGTAAAATACAGACTGAATGAATCCGAAGAAAAGGTAAAGAAATTGACCGCCGCTTTATCGGCTCTTGGTATTTAGTTAGAAAAAAACGGTCTTACAGTTATATTGTATTTGTTCAATAAGTTGGTCGTCTGTTATCTGGCAAAAAGATACAAATGAAAAACAGTGAGATTAGACTTGCATTAAACGCTGCTGTCGCCGTGGCTTATGATGTGGGTAGACTGATGAAACGGAATGTCCACCGCATCAAGGTCGTGGATGAGGCGCGGCAGCACGATGTAAAACTCGCCCTTGATAAGGAGTCGCAAAGACTGATTGAGACGCAATTGCTTAAGAAATTCCCTCAGATACCAATACTTGGAGAAGAAGGAAAACAAGGCGATCTTGATAACGAGTTGCGCTGGATTGTTGACCCGATTGATGGAACTGTAAATTATTTTCACGGTATCCCGCACGCCTGCGTCTCTATAGCGTTGCAACAAAAGACTGTCTTAAGAGACAACACGATTTATGAAGATGGATATAAAACTATCATCGGCGTGATTTACGACCCGTTTACTGATGAAATGTGGACCGCTATCGCAGGCGGTAAGACCCGTGTCAATGGAAGAGTGGTGAAGGTGAGCGGACGAAATAAATTGCAGGAGTCAATACTGGCAATTGGATTCTCAAAAACAAAAGGAATGCTTCGGACAATGTTGCCAGCGTTTCAGAGGTTGGTTAATAAAGTGAGAAAAGTGCGGATTATGGGAGCAGCCGCATTATCACTGGCTTATGTCGCCGGAGGCAGAATGGACGCCTATGTTGAACGCGGCGTTAGACTCTGGGATATTGCGGCCGGTGGGCTAATGGTAGAATGCGCCGGCGGCATTTTCATTCATCAACCAATTTCTAATCAACATCATTATTTTATGATTGCCTGTAGTCCGGAGCTTTTGCCTGATATTAAAAAAGTTGTTTGAAATATCATTTGTTAATTTAAATACGATTTTTATTTAAAGAAGTTTATTCGTTGGTCTTCGTTGTCCTCGTAAAATATTTCTCACCCGATTTTTATTAGGAAAATGTGGGCAAAATAGTTAAACTTTAGAGTTTTTTATAGACTTGCATTTTAAAATTTTGGATAATCTCTACCTGATAATATCACTTGGTTTTTAATATTTGAAATAATGCTATGGGTTTTTAATCCCTGGCAGGCTTGATAGGACGCAAGCCGTAATTTGGGTAAATCATAGGACGGATAATATGGAACACAAAATAAGGGCATTGTTAGTTCAGAATCGGTGGAATTTTATCGCGACGCTGGAAAAACAACTTTTCGCCGAAGGAATCGCCTGTTCAATTGAGAGAACCGATTTTTCACAGGGCATTATAGCAAAGATTGAAAAGGAAAACCCCGACGTTATTTTAATCAATCTGACCGATAGTGTTGCGGAGGCGATTGACTTATGCCGATCTATTTCGGTCAATATACCTCAGATTCCTATAATTATTCTTGCCGAAGAGAAGGATGAAACAGCAGCTTTTGCGGCAATGAAGCAGGGGGCTGATGACTATGTTCTTGTTGGGCAATTGCGCAGGCTCGCCGCTGCCATTTTGAAGGCGATAAAGTTGCGCAAACTCCAGATGGAGGCGCGCCACGCTCAATTTGAAACTAAAAAAATAAGAGGCGCGCTGCGCGAAAGCAGAATCGCAAAACGATTGTTAACCGAAAATACCCGCGACCTTATCTGCGAGATGCTCCCCGATGGCACGATTATTAAAATCAATAAACCACTCGGAGAGGGACTCGGCTATTCACCAATAGAATTATTAGGAAAAAATCCGCTTCATCTTGTTCACCCCGAAGACCGCGCGCTCGTAATAACAAAATTGAAAGAGGCTTTAAATGAAAGAAAAGGAAACTTGCTTTCATTCAGGTTCAGACATAAAAACGGAGAATGGAGACACCTTGAATTGAGCGGAGACTGGATTTTTGACGACGAAGGAAAGCCTGTAAAAGCAATTCTTGTTTCGCGCGATGTCACTGAAAAGATAAGAGCGCAGGAAGCATTGGAGTTTTCAAAGAAGTATGCGGCGGAAATTATTAATAGCTCGCTGGATATGATAATCGCCGCAGATATTAACAGAAACATAATTGAATTTAACCCCGCAGCTGAAAGGACGTTTGGTTATAAAAAAGAGGAAATTCTCGGTAAGCCTGCCGATATCCTGTATGCAGACCCGGCGGTCGGGCTTGAAATAAATCAAATTCTCTTAACTCAGGGTTATTGCGTCAGAGAAATAATAAATGTGCGAAAAAATGGGGATAAGTTTCCGAGCCTTCTATCTGCTTCTTTATTGAAAGACGTAAGCGGCAAGATAGTTGGAATGATGGGGATTTCCCGCGATATTTCAAAAGAAAAAAAGATGCAGGAGGAGCTGGACCGGAGCCGTGAAAGATTAAAGCAAATAATTGAGTCGGTAAACATAATCCCATGGGAATCTGATTTTGTGAATAAACGGCTGCTCTACATTGGAAAACAGGCGGAAAGGATTCTGGGATACCCGGTTGATTTATGGCATATCCCTGAGTTCTGGGAAAACCATATCCATCCTGAAGATAGAAAATACGTAATTAGTTACAGTTTAAGCGCTGCTGAAAAACTGGATAATTATGAATCTGAATATCGGATGATTGCAGCCGATGGAAGGACTGTGTGGATTCACGATGTGGTTCACGTGGTTAGAGAGAATGACCGCCCGGTAAAATTACGCGGGTTTATGATAGATATTTCTGCCAGAAAAGAGATTGAAGAACGATTAAGAAAGACAAACATTACACTTGAAACTTTGATAGACGCTTCGCCTCTCGGGATTGTGGTGTTTGATATGGATGGAGTGGTGCAGGTCTGGAATCAAGCGGCAGAAAAAATTCTCGGCTGGGAATCTTATGAGATTCTCGGCAAATCGGTGCCGATTGAACTGGCACAAGAAATCCCGGAGAGTTTTTATCGCGACCCCGCAGCCACAATAGATTCATTGTTTCATTTCAAAGAAAAACAGCTCCATAAAAAAGACGGAACAGCGGTTTTGACCACACTCTGGTGCGCGCCGATGTTTGATAAAAACCAGTCAAAAGTAATTGGAATGATATTTCTAATTTCAGATATAACCGAGCACAAACAGATAGTAGACCAGATGCAGAGGCTCGCTAATTTTCCGCGGTTTAATCCATATACAGTGCTTGAACTTGATAGCAAAGGGAGAATAACTTATTTTAACGACGCCGCAATGCAGATGGCAAAGAGTTTAGACAAAAGCCATCCTTCGGAGATTTTACCACCGGAGACCCAAGGAATTGTTCAACATTGTCTGGCAACAGGACAAAGCTGGTTGAGAATGGAAGCCAGGATTGGAGAAAGGACAATATCGTGGTCGTTCTTCCCGATCGTCCAGAACAACATTGTCCATTGTTATGGTTCGGATATAACAGAGAGACTTAAACTTGAAATGCAATTGCGGCAATCTCAAAAAATGGAATGCGTTGGACAGATTGCCGCAGGGGTGGCTCACGATTTTAATAATATTTTAACCGTTATTGAAGGGCATATAAGTATGCTGCTGATGATGAAAGAACATTTCACCCCAAAGCAGATTGACTCCCTGCAACAGGTTGCAATGGCTGCTGAACGAGGTTCAAACCTGACCAGACAACTCTTGACATTCAGCAGAAGACAGGTCCTGCAGCCGAAGTTTATTGACCTGACGGAGCTGGTTTCAAATATTTCAAAAATGATGAAACGGCTTTTAGGAGAAACGATTAATGAAAGAATTATTTTTGAAGAGGGATTGCCGCTTGTTTGGGCTGACCCCGGAATGATTGAACAGGTGATTATGAACCTTGCTATTAACGCAAAAGACGCTATGCCAAAAGGCGGTGACCTTATTATCTCGTTAAAACAGGTCAACATAGATTCAAATTATGTTCGCCGCCAGCCGCAGGCAAAGGTTGGGAATTTCATCTGTCTTTCAATTAAAGATACCGGCATTGGAATGGATGAATCGGTGATGAGTCACCTTTTTGAGCCATTTTTTACCACAAAAGAGGTGGGCAAAGGAACCGGTCTTGGATTAGCAACTGTCTATGGTATCGTAAAGCAGCACGAGGGCTGGATTGAGGTTTACAGCAAACCCGGTCAGGGCTCTGAATTCTGCGTCTATCTGCCTGCATACACCGATGTAAAACAGAACGAGGCAGTTGTTCAACAGACATCAAGAATACTTACCGGAAACGAGACAATTCTCGTTGTGGAAGATGAAGATTCGGTAAGAGACTTAATATGCAATATCCTTGCCCAATACGGTTATAACGTGCTTGAAGCAGCAAACGGAGTTGAGGCGCTTGAAGTGTGGAGAAAACAAAAAGAAAAAGTTAATCTGCTTATCACAGACCTCATAATGCCAGAAAGAGTTTCTGGCAAAGAACTTGCGGATATAACTCTTGCCGAAAAGCCTGATATTAAGGTTATTTTTATAAGCGGTTACAGTCCCGAAATAATTGGCGAAGATATTGATCAAACGACAAATAAGTTTTACCTGCAGAAACCCTTCTCTTTGCATACCCTCGTGCGATTTGTAAGAGAATGCCTTGATACAGAAAATAAAGTGTGAGAACAATATTTAGATTTTTTATAGGTTGCTTTTATAATATCTTGCATTTGACTTAAAATTTTTTTAAACAGGTGATTCTTTTTGCATTATTTAGTTGATAAAAAAGTTAACTGCTTCTAACCTCATAGGTTTTTTGCGCTTGAATCAGTCGCTTTTTGTGTCTTTGTAGCGAAGAACATCAAGAAACAGGAATTAAATTTATTTCACGGTATTGACGAGTGGCGCTAATCCTTGAATCCGCACTTCAAGTTTGTCTCCTGAGGCTATCGGCCCGACACCCGCCGGCGTTCCTGTCAAGATAACATCGCCCGGCATAAGGGTCATATTCGTAGATATAAAACTAACAAGCTCAAAGCAATTAAAGACCATCTGATTTGTATTTGAGTTTTGACGCAATTGCCCGTTTTGATAAAGCTGAATTGTAAGGTTGTGGGGGTCAATTTTAGTTTCAATATATGGACCGAGCGGGGTGAATGTATCAAAGGATTTGCATCTACACCATTGCTGCTCCTGCGCCTGAATTGTGCGATCGCTTATATCTTGAGCCGCTGTATAGCCGAATATATATCTCGAAGCGGCGGCTGGTGTCACATTTCTGACACGCCGTCCAATGACAATTGCAAGTTCAGCTTCATAATCCACGCGGTGCTCTGGAAACGGTATTTCAATCTTACCGCCGTCTGGCAGCAGAGATGACGGCGCTTTAAACCAGATGATAGGTGTTTTGGGGATTTGTTTTCCTGTTTCGCGCGCATGATCGGCATAGTTTAAACCGACGGCGATTATTTTTGAGGGCTGAACCGGGGTCAATGTCCGAATCCCCTTCAGGTCCATCGGTTTTTTCTCAAACGATGGTGAGCCAAAAACATCGCCCCGCATACGGTAAAGCTCGCCATCAACGACTTTTGCGTAAAAAATCTCGTCACCTTTTTGAAATCGTCCGATTGCAGCCATAAATAACATTTGAATTTAATTTTGGTAATTATTGCCGAATAACCTCTTTATATCAAGCCTTTTTGTGAAAAATCAATCCGCGCAACTGGTTTTTATTTAGATGAAAATGACTGGCGGAAGGGACAGGATTCGAACCTGCGGTAGGCTATACGCCTACTCCTGATTTCGAGTCAGGTGCCTTAAACCACTCGAGCCACCCTTCCGCCTAAATTGATTTATACTCGTTTTTACCAGTTTTTCAATTAAATTATTTCCAGCCGCCTTTGAAAAAATAGCGTTCAGGTTTGGCAAAAATGAATTAAATATTAATTTAACCTCCAACTCGGTCGGCTTCCAGAAATCCATTCTTGTGTGTTAAAATTTTATGCGTTTTTGAGAATTTTTTGATTGATTTTTTTAAAAATGTGCCGACAATAAAAACATAGCAGGCGATAGAGAGGGTTGTTGTGATTTCAGAAATATTGGTTTATTCAGAAAAAAGCGTTTGCATCGGCTCATTATATAACAGGTCAATAAAATGCCTGCGATAAACACAAAAATACAATGCATCGGTTGTAAAAACTCTTTTGCAATCGTTCTTTTGTTTGCATTTCTCTGGAATTTTTCAGGTGCTCAAGATTTATTAAATGAACAGGAAAGGCAGTGGATTAATGACCATAAGGTTATCCGCTATGCGCCTGATCCGGGCTTTAAGCCATTTGAGTTTGTGCGTTCAGATGGTTCTGTGCAGGGTATAACACCAGAAATTTTGAAGGCTATATCCAAACGTTTAAATATTCAGTTCACCAATGTGGTTTATCCTTCGTGGACGGATGCATTGAACGGTATCAGACAGGGCGAAGTTGACTTATTGGGAACAATAACCAGAACACCCCAGAGAGAGGCTTTCCTTGAATTTACCTCACCCTATTTATACGTTCCGGTTGTTTTGTTTGTTCATAAAGACAATCCGCATTTTGCAGATATAAAAAATCTTAAAGGGCATAGAGTTGGCGTTGTTAAAAACTATGGCGCGGAGAGCTGGTTAAGAGTACAACATCCTGAATTAGAGGTTGTTACCGTTTCGTCAACGCACGAAGGATTGTTGATGCTTGCGCTAAAAAATTTTGATGAATTTGTAGAGGTTTTACCGGTTGGACTGGCGGCGATAATGGAGTATTCGCTAACATCGCTCGGACACGGCAAAGAACCACTTTATGTTACCCCACAGCACTTTGCAGTTATAAAATCCAATAACATTTTGTTGGGAATTATGGAAAAAGGGGTTGCGGCATTGCCAGATTCAGAAAAGATGGCAATTTTTAATGATTGGACCAAAAAGATGCCAGTTGAGCCAACAAGTCTGCCGCGTTATATCAAGATTATTCTGGTTTGTTTGATTGCCATCGTTATTCTGACGGCGTTCTTGCTGTATTCGCTCAGGAAAATAATCAATTACAGGACCGCGAAGTTAAAACAAAGCGAGCAAATGTTCAGAAACATTTTTCAAAATAACCCGCTCGTTGCGGCAATTACAACTCCAAAGGAAGGGAGAATTATTGAGGTTAACAAGAAATTTGAAGAATTATCGGGTTACAAGAGAGATGAATTGATAGGGCACACTACTCTTGAATTTGGTTTTTGGGTTGATTTAAAGCAAAGGACTGAATTGATAGAACGGGTTAAGAAAGAAGGGATGGTAAATAATTACGAGGCGAAAATAAAAGTCAGAGACGGTCGCATATTGACAATGCTTTTTAGTGTTCAACTTTTTTCCGATGATGGCGAGGAGTTTTTGCTTTTTCTGATTAATGACATTACGGAGATGGTGGAGACCCGCAAGAGGGAGAAAATGTTGGCTGAAATTGTAGAGGCTACTACCGCTCTGGTGGCTATGGCGGATTCAGATTTAAAGATTTTCTATTTAAACAGGGCCGGTATAAAGATGTTAGGATTAAAGGATGTTTCGGCGGTGTCATCAATAAAATTAACCGATCTGCTTTCCGATAGAACCACACGAACAGTTTCAGAAGTGGGAATACCATCTGCGATAAAAGAGGGGATTTGGACTGGAGAGGCTGAAATTGTAGGGGAAAATGGCAGGTCAATACCCTGTCTCATAATAATAAACGCGCGCAAGAGAGAGGATGGTTCGCTTGAATATGTAAGTTTTATTGCCCGCGATATTTCTGAAATAAAATCTGTTCAGGACCAATTAAGAAAAAGCGAAGAGAGACTACGGCAAATCATAGAACATAGCACCCAGTTATTTTACATTCAGGATAATGAAAATAAGATTGTTTACGTGAGTCCACAGGTTCGGGAGTTTTTTGAAGCCGAGCCTGAAGAGTGCATTAATAAAAATTGGGTTGATTTTTTAACCGACAATCCGATTAACCAGATCGGGATTGAATTGACCGAACTTGCTCTTAGAACCGAGGAACGTCAGAGACCTTATGAACTTGAATTTTTTACCAAAAGCAGGAGGCGCATTTGGGTTGAAGTTAATGAATCGCCTGTTGTTGTAAACGGGAAGGTAGTTGCAATCGTCGGTTCATTGACCGATATAACCGAACGGAAGAAGGTGGAGACAAAATTAAAAGAGAGGGAGAACTTTATTGAGGCGATTACGAGTAGTTCACCTGATATAATTATTGTTTTTGATATTCAAAAGCGCGAGCGTGTTTATATAAATAAAAATCCGATCCAATCTGGTTCTGGCAAGTCAGACGGGATTAGCTTTGATGAATTTATGTCACTTATTCATCCGGATGATATACCACGATTGGAGAAACATTTTGAAAGTTTAAAAACTGCGCCTGATGGATGTGTGTTAACGTTTGAGTATCGGTTGAGGAACAAATCCGGCGATTACATTGTATATTTAGCGAGAGATTCGGTCTTCCAACGCGATGAAACCGGCAACGTGCGTCTTATATTGAGCGTTCATCAGGATATAACCAATATACGAAAAGCCGAGCGTGAAAGACAAAAATTAGAGGAGCAATTGAGGCAATCCCAGAAGATGGAGGCAATAGGGAGACTTGCTGGCGGTGTTGCGCACGATTTCAACAATATCCTCACTGTAATTAATGGCTGTGTGGAAATGCTAATGTTAGATGATTCAATCAGCAGAGAAGCGAATACCTATGTTCAGGATATTTCAAAGGCTGCAAAAAGAGCCAGTGATTTGACGAAACAACTCCTGATGTTTAGCCGCCAGCAGGTAATGGAACCAAAACCGATTGATGTTAATCACGTAATAAAGGATTTTATCAAGATGCTGAAGCGATTAATTGGCGAACACATCTCGGTTGTCTTGAACTTGCAGGAAGGGATTCCGCTTATAAGCGCAGATATCAGTATGTTTGAAACAGCCCTGACCAATCTCGCGGTAAATGCGCGCGACGCAATGCCGAACGGTGGAACAATTACCATATCCACAGCTTTAAAACAAATTGGGACAGAATTTGTAAGCAAAAATCCTGATGCCTACAAAGGCAAATTCGTTTCAGTATCGTTTGCCGACACCGGAACGGGAATAGACAAAGAAACATTAAAAAACATATTTGATCCATTTTTCACTACTAAAGAGGTTGGCAAAGGCACGGGATTAGGTTTATCGGTGGTTTACAGTGTGATGAAACAGCACGGGGGTTGGGTTGATGTGGAAAGCGAACCCGGCAAAGGGGCTGTT
The DNA here is from genome assembly GCA_039793825.1 of Verrucomicrobiota bacterium. Taxonomy (GTDB): domain Bacteria; phylum Verrucomicrobiota; class Verrucomicrobiia; order Limisphaerales; family JAKPVM01; genus JAKPVM01. The sequence continues at coordinate 24,210 of JBAMMJ010000160.1, forward strand.
TTCACATTGTATTTCCCGGTTCTGGAGAAATTGACGCCGATTGAATCTAAAAAGGAAGAAACATCTGAGATTAATAAACTTTACGGAACCGAAACCATTCTTGTGGTTGAGGATGATGAACAGGTCAGGCAGATAGCCGTGATGACCCTGCGCAAATTCGGTTATAATGTGATAGAGGCAAAGAGCGGCGTCCATGCCTTAAAATTATGTGAAGAACTGGATAGCAAAATTGACCTTGTTTTCACCGATATCATTATGCCGGGCGGAGTAAGTGGAATTGAACTTGCCGAAAGACTTCGTGAATTTTATACCGATTTAAGAATTATTTTTTCAAGTGGCTACACTGCGGAATATCTTCAGCTTCAGGCAGACCTCTCTCAAATAGGACTTTTCTTGAAAAAACCATTTGACACAATTGCGCTTGTCAGGATGGTGAGGAAATCTCTCGACGCTGGCGGATGGTAATAAACCTAATAGTAGAAAATGGATGGCTTCATAACTTATCCTCCCAGAATTAAGATAAAATTACACATTGAAATCAACAACTGCGCGGGTTTGGTCTTGAAAAATTTTATTTAATTATAGTCAAGCCTATTTATTTATGAACAACGAACAAATAAATATTGAAGAACTTGGCAGCTTGCACCCGAGCGAAATAGCGCAAAAACTCAAAGAAAAGAGATTGGAGGAGATATCCGCGGTTCTGGAAAAGATTTCTGAGGAAAAAGCTGCCGCTACATTAATAGAGATGACCGATTTAATGTCAGGGGTTCTGGAGAGAATTTCCGATGAAAAATTGGTCAAAATAATGTCTAAGGTATCTCCAGAAACTTCGGCAGATTTGTTAGGTTGTTTGAGTAAGACGCGAAAATCCGCATTGATATCGCGTCTCCCCACAGGAATCGCGGAGCAAATAGTAGCGTTGCTCAAATACTCCCCGAATACCGCTGGCGGAATAATGAGTGGGCGTTTTGTTAAACTAAACCTCAATGAAACGATTGGCGAAAGTGTTAATAGGATAAGGTCTAAAAAAGAATGGACGCCGGGTGATATTGGTTATCTTTATGTGACTGATGATTCTGGAAGATTGGTCGGGATAGCCCAGGTTCACGATGTTCTATTTGGAGACCCGAACACGCCTATTAAAGATATTGTGAAAAGAGATGTAAAGTATCTACGGACCGATTCAACAATAGAAGAGATTGAATATATGTTTTCGCATTACAGATATTTGGGACTTCCAGTTGTGGATGAGCTGGGAAGAATTGTTGGCATTGTAAAATCCGGCGATGTGGTTAACATTGTGGAAAGGGAAGCCACCCGCGATATGCAATTGATGGTCGGGTTATCGGGCATTGAGAGAATAAGAACCCCGTGGAAAATCTCAATCAAACAAAGACTCCCGTGGTTATATTTCAACCTTGCCACATCTTTTGTCGCTGCGATTGCGCTGGGACTTTTTGAAAACACTCTTGGCAGGTGGATTGCGCTTGCGGTATTTTTGCCGGTAATTTTAAGTCAGGGCGCTAACGCAGGGTTACAGACATTGACAATAATTGTCAGAGAACTTGCTCTTGGAGAGATGCTTAAAGGCGACGATGTCAAAGCGCTTCGGAAGGAACTGCTTATTGGCATTCTTTGCGGTGTGGCGACGGGGATTGTCGTCGGCGTTGCCGGATATTTCTGGAAAGGGACCGTAATGATTGGCATTGTCGCGGGCAGCGCAATCGTGCTGACGCAAATAGTTGCAGGTATGAGCGGGGTTTTAATTCCGATCTTGTTAAAAGCGTTAAAAATTGATCCTGCTCTTGCGGCAAGTATACTTTTAACGACAATTACCGATGTTGCCGGAATCATCATCTTTTTCGGTATTGCCACTGTAGTTGCGAAAATTACAGGAATAATTTAAAAAGAATTGTCAGTTTTAATAGAATTTAAGAACTTGATTACCCGATAGAATTCAGTTGCAGACCAGGCTTGAGCGTCGCAACCGCGTTGAGTGTGAGGGGCATCGCCATCAAGCAATTCAGGAAGATGACCGAGACAGCCTTCGTCCATTAAAAGTTTTGCTATATGGATATAAGATAATGCAGCTTTTACGGCATTTGAATCAAAGTTATACGCTTTGACGAGCGCCTCGCAGAAATGTGGAAAGGTATATGTCCAGCCGGTGCCATTGTGATAAGCCGGTTTTCTGCGGGTATCTTCGTCGCCCTCGTATCTACCCCAATATGGATAATGCGGATTATTCAGGACGCGACCGTCCTGAGCCCTGATTAAAAGAGGTGGATCGGCTTTGAGCGGAGCAAGAGAACGCAGCGCTCCGGGGATTAATAGATATTTTCTGACCGATTCAACGCATTTTCTGGCGCGGACACCATTATCAATATCAAGACAGATTGGCAGAAGGCAGTTGCTCCGCAAAACCCTGTCTTTTATCGCATCTCTGGCGGGTGTGCCGACCGGGCAGCTAAGAACATCGCAATACCACCCCTCCTTTTCCAACCAGAAATATTCATTAAACGATTTAACCGCCCGATAGATAAGAGATTCCCATTTCTCTGTGATTGGTTCGGCGCCGATTGCGTGAAGGTGTTTCAACAGGCGAATCCACAACGCCTGTATTTCTACTGGATATCCTTCGCGCGGTGTGCAAGCAGGATAGTTTGTGTCCATCCAGGTAAAATGTGAAGGGCTGAAGACCAGCGCGCTTTCTTCATCCATCTTTATACCGTTTGGCGTTCCATAAATATAATGGCGCGCTATAGATAACAGCGCGTCAACAACTTTTCGGCTATTATCAATTTTGATTTGATAGATTGGCGCGCGGTTCTGGTGTTTTTCGCCGGCTTCTGCCTTTGCGAATTCTTCGCATATCAGGGCAAACCACAACGGCGCGTCTGAGGTATCACGGTTATGCGTATTTTCACCAAAAATAGCATTGGGTAAGGTACCGCGCTCTTCAAATTTTGCAAATGTAACGATTATTTGTCTGACGGTGTCAATCATACCGGCAGAGAGCAAACCCCGTGCGCAGATCAAGGTATCGCGTCCCCAGTCCAGAAACCAGGGATAGCCGGCGATAATTGTTTTGCCCGAACCACGCCGGGCAATAAACGCATTTATCGCGGTTTCAAGACGGTCTTGAAGTTTTTCAGAGAGCGGCTTTTCTCTGGGTGGACTTAACCAGGACTCTTCAAAGTAAGGCGAGGGTGTTTCGGCGGTTGCGATGAGATAAACCTCCTGTTCTTTCGGCAGCGGTATTTCAAACCAGCCAGGGCTATATGCGTCACCGCTTGCAATCATCCCGCGAGTTGCTTCAACAGGGTGGGGGATATTCATTGACCATTCAGGAGAGGGATGATAAATGCCGCAATTGGATAAAACTCTCAACTGCCTATCTTTTGCGGGGGTGAATTCAAATCCTGTATATTTTTTATTATTCACTATATATTCAAATATTCTGCAATTAGAATTGAAATGGTATTCTGCCGCCTCGCAACGTTTGGTTTCGGTATGAAAATTTCTATCTTCAATATCAAACCGAACGGTAAGCCGCACCTCTCTGTCGTCGGGAAGTTCTTTGCCGATTGACGGACGATGCGCTGGGCGTTGGAGACGGAACACAACGGCATTTTTTTCTTTAATCATCCACGCTGAGAGGCACACCTCAACCGCTCTACCGTCTCCGGCATTTGCTATAAAACGCCATTTAACAGGATTGCCAGGGGTAAAACCGACGAGATTTTCGTAATTTAGCGGGCTCAAGAATCCGTCGGCATTTACCCATAGCCGAATTCGCTTGATAAAGATATGTCTATCAACCGGATATTCAGGGTGTAGGTTTGCCCCAAGAACACAATCATATTTTGAAGTTACATTTCCAATGTCAACACATATACGCGCCATAGCCCCGGAATTGTTTGTCAACAACACGATTGATGAACGCGCCGGTATAATTTCGTCGGTGTCAAAGTCAATGGATTGACTTAAAAATTTGAGTTTTCCTGCAACCTGTGTTGGTGTGCCGGCGTAGCGTTCAAGCTCAATCGTTCCATCCATTAAAGAATCCTGCGGCGCTATTGCGCAGACGTGACCAATAGCGGTTTCAACAGAGGTTAAATTGAACACGATATTATCTCCAATTTTAACCTTTGCCCTGAACGGTGAGATATCTCTTATTAATAACCAGTGTCGGCTCGGAATAAGAAAGATTCGGGAGGCATCCAGCAACTGCCACTCAACAACCTGTGGATAAACACTTTCATTGAAGGATGTTTCAAATCCGTGGTTGCTGATTGAATTGATGTTGCGAGTAATTTTTGAAAGAAAGAGGAAGGGGTCTTTATAAACCTCACTGCCGAGGAATTTCCAGTCATACATCCCGATGTTTTCAGGGGGCGCAATTTTACTCATTGATTCAAAGGCAAACGCGGCGCAGGCGCGCAATTTTCTATAAGTATCGCCATAAATACCCTTTGGTGTTAACGTATCAGAAAGACAAAACGCGGCACCCCTTGCGAGTGTGAATTTTATATTGGCGTTGGAAAGTAATTCAATTTTTGGAATATCCTCTCCAATTAGATTTTTAGGGCTCGCAATAATGCTGTTAATAAAATGGCTCGTATTTTCAGGCGCATTATTTGTTGATAGGATTAGTTCGCGTGCAACATTCAGGTCGGTATTGATTAAAACAAGCGTGGCGTCTTTGCCTTCCGCCGATACTCGTAACAGGGCGAAGACAGGTGAATCAGGAGGGCTTAAGCGGTAGAGTTTTGCTCCATCAAAGAAACAGGGATGTTGTTTTAAAAGATTAATTAATGTAGCCAGTTCTGAGACGATGTTATCAGTCGCTCCCCATCTAAGACCGGCGGTATGATGGACATCAATCTTTTCGGTCGCAAGCCATTCAACGCCACAGGTAAAGCCGAATCCTCCGCAGGACGAGGTTAAGGCGCAGATATGATTTCGCAAAAGCGACCAATCGCGTCCCTTAACCGCAAGGCGGTTGTTATCGTGGGTTTCGCTGTAATGCACAAGAGTGCCCACGCGGGCGCTTTGTTTAATGGCGTGGTCAGTGTAGCCGGAAATTTCAATCGGCGAATAGTTCTGGAATAGTTCCGAATAAGCCCATTGCATACCTCCTTCTGTGAGGAGTTCTTCGGTTGCCTCCCAGGCGCCGCCAAGTCCTTCCAGCAAAAAGAGAGTGTTGGGAAATTCTTCTTGCACGCGCGCCACGATATACTGCCAGACATTTGTTGGTATTTTGTATCCGGCATCGCATCTAAACCCGTCAACACCACGTCTGCACCAGGTTAAAAAGGCTTCCGCGAAATGTTCCCAGAGTTGAGGATACTTCTGGTCAAGCTCAACCAAATCCGCCCAGATATTTCCCCATGCGCCCGGGCTCTCAAACGTTCCGTCGCTACGTCGCTTATACCATTGTGGATAGTTTTCCTGCAACCAGGCGCCCCATCCTGTGTGATTTACCACAATATCAAGAATTAGAAGCCCGCCGAGTTTATGAACCTCGTAAGCAAGCTCTTTGAACTGGTCTACCGCTGTAGTTCTTTTGTCAAATTCCACAAGGGCAGGGTCTATTGCGGTCAAATCAAGCGCTGCGTATGGACTGCCGAATCGCCCGAATCGGGCATAAGTCGTTGGAACCGGATTTATGGGAAGGAGGTGAAGAATTTTGCACCCAAGTCTGCCCATAATATGGGGAAGCTCGCGTTTCAAATCGCGCAATTTGCCCGAATACGGAATCACTGTATATCCGAGTTTATCAAGCTGGGTAAGCATTTCCTCGTTTTTATCGTCGCGCGCCTTTTCCAGGGCTTTCGTGTGACTAAAAAGTCTGGTAAAGGCGCAATAAATAATGTTGCCCGTTCTGAATAAATTTGGATGAACGTTTATGCCGAAATCAGGACCTTCAGGCCAGTGTTGCCAGCCCTGCGGGTCTCTGAGGTAGGTTTTTGCTTTAAAATAGCCAACTTCCGTCAATGGAATTTTTGAGACCCATTCATCGCCTTCTAAATTCATAGGAATATCGTGCCAGGAAGCTCCAAATAGCGGAACTTTCTGGAAATAGGCGTTAATAATCTCGCGGCGTCTAATTGCTGCGCGACCGAGATTAGTCCTCACAAACGCGCGCCATCCTTGTTGTAGAGGGATTCGGTTCTCGCTTTTCAACCGAAAAATAATGTAATCTCCAACATATCCCACCTGCCGTTCACCTGGCGCGGGTTCCATTATAAGTCTGTTCATTGCCCGGATTCAATTCCCTGATAAGTCTAACAATTTCAATTCTATCTGGATGTTGATGTTTTTATGAATAATTAACACACCTGATTTTTAAATCAAACCGAACATAGTCGGATTAATTCTTTTAAATAACGCGGTACCGCCGTAAATGGGTCTTCTGCCGCTTCGTATTCAAGGGCGACAAATCCCTGATAATTAGCCTTTTTCAATATATTAATCACCCGCTCAAGGTCGGCAGGTTGAGCTTGTTTCTGATTCTTTTTCCGCACCTCTACCTTAATCTGAACATTGACTGCGTAAGGTGCGCATCTTTCAATGTCTTTATATGGGTCTTCAGTAACAAAATTTCCCGTGTCAAGATTAATGCCAATCCAGTCGCACTTTACAGAATTGACGATTTCAATTAGCGGCTCTGGTTCGGCGACTATTCCGCCATGGTTTTCAATTCCGAGAAATATTCCTTTTTTGGTGGCGTATTCCCCGCACTCTTGCAGAGCTTCAATGCAATATTTTTTTGCATCCGCAACGGACAGATTTCCCGCGTTCCCCGCAAACACCCGAATATGCGGCGCCCCCATAATAGCCGCGTAATCTATCCATTTTTTTACCTTTTCAATTTCGCGTTTTCTGGCGTCGCCCGACGGAAGTGTAAAAGTATTTCCGACAGCGGTTCCGCTGATAACAATCCCGTTAAGAAAGCTATGCCGTTTAATTTTTAATAAATATTCCTCGTTAACATCCGGTGGGAAATAGTAACTTGTAAGTTCTGTTCCAATACATCCATTCTGCGCGCAAAAATCTATGAATTTAAAAAGGTCAAGTCGCTTTTCTTCAGGTACAGGTTTTTTTGAACCGCCGTGTATGAAATAATCTCGGAAAGAATACGCCGCAAGACTTGGCAGCAAACGGCTTTTCCCTTTGCGTTCAAATGGTTCAACGGAGCAAAGGTTATTTTTTGAAAA
>JBAMMJ010000161.1:0-4491 GCA_039793825.1 Verrucomicrobiota bacterium
GCGGCAGTTGCCGCCAATATTGACGAACTTAACCCGGGCCAGGCAGTTACCACTAATGGCACCAATATGCAAATTGCGCTCATTGTCTATTTATCTAAATTATTAGACAATGCTCAATTAAATTAATCACACGGTTCGGGAAAAAATTTTCTGGAAGTTTAAATATTGAGCATAGAACTGCGTCTAATATTTAAACTCAGCCGAACAATCGGTTTAAAGTTGCAAAAATGATTAAAAATATTTTAAAGATACCGACGATTCTCTTTCTAATTTATACGGCTATTGGTATTTGCAAATTAAATTCTGCCGAAGATGCGATTGACTTAAACGAACTGATGAATCAAGGGGAAAAATTCATCAATGAAAACATAGATGACAACATCCTTGAATCGATAAAAGGGACAATTGATATCAATGACTTCTTTAAGCGGCTTCAAAATACGCTCTCGGGCGAATATGTGATTGATTTAGCGAGTTTGAGAGATGCCGCAAAAGTTGCCTTACCGATCCTTGATTCTTATGAAGAGACCAAACCATACGCGGACTGGCTGCGAACGCGACTTGAATATTTTGAGGCGGCGTCAGAATTAAAACTCTATATTGGTCAGCCTGAACAAAAACCCGGCGAGCCGCCAAAGCCACTTCCCAATCCGTCGCCTGAATTAGAACGAAAGGTCTGGCAGAAACGATTGGAAAAAACTCCTGTTCCTCAAAACGCAAAACCGTATTTGAATCTGATTAAAACCATTTTCCTTGATGAGAAAATTCCGGCGGAGCTTGTCTGGATTGCGGAGGTTGAATCCGGATTCAATCCCCGAGCCAGAAGCCCGGTCGGCGCTGTCGGTCTATTTCAAATTATGCCTGAGACTGCCAGACGATTTGGTCTATCAACCTTTCCGTTTGATGAACGAACAAATCCCGAGAAATCCGCCCGCGCTGCCGCAAAATATTTACGGTATCTGTCAGACAAGTTCAAAGATTGGAAACTTGCTCTTGCGGCTTACAATGTGGGCGAAGGAAGAGTTCAACGTCTGCTTGCAAATGAAAAAACAAAATCTTTTGAATCAATCGCAACGCGGCTTCCGGCTGAAACCCAGATGTATGTGCCAAGAATAGAAGCCACAGTTTTTAGACGGGAAGGCGTAAAACTGACCGATTTGCCGTTGATTGTTAGAAAATAAAAATGGCAAGTTGTCTGGTAATTTGTTTAAATTTGGCGAAAATAACCGTCATAATAAATACACCCGACTTTAATTAAACGCTAACAAACCGGGCGAGATTTATGGATATAAACAAAAGGCAATTAGGGATCGTGAGCGCGACATCAATCGTAGTCGCAAATATGATCGGAACCGGGGTATTCACCACCAGCGGATTTTTGCTTGGGGACCTGAAATCTCCCTGGCGCGTGCTTGCGGTCTGGCTTGTTGGGGGTATTATGGCAACATTAGGGGCTCTGTGTTATGGGTCTCTTGCAAGGAGAATCCCTGAGTCCGGCGGTGAATATATCTTCCTTTCAAGAACTCTACATCCGGCGGCAGGCTATGTGGCTGGATGGATTTCTCTGTTAGTGGGATTTTCAGCGCCGCTGGCAGCGGCAGCCTTCGCATTTGGAGAATACGCAAAACCTTTTTTATTAGGTTTTTCCCCTCAACTTGCAGGTTCAATTCTTCTTTTTCTTTTTGCCTGCGTCCATGCAATAGATGTCAAACGCGGCGCTTTTATACAAAACTTCGCGGTGTTCTTAAAAGTGGGGATAATCGCCGCATTCATTATATTTGCTCTTGCTAAATTAAATCCGACACCGGTTACTGTGAGCGGCGACTTTCCCTGGGCTCTTTTTGGCGTTTCATTAGTCTGGGTCTCTTTCAGTTATTCAGGATGGAATGCCGCAATTTATATTGCAGGCGAGATAAAAAAACCGGAAAAATACCTGCCATTTTCGCTAATACTCGGAACAGGCATTGTAACAGCAATCTATATTGCCCTTAACGCCGTTTTTGTTTTTTCAGCCCCGGTTGAACAATTAGCCGGCAAACTTGATGTTGGACGCATAGCCGCCCAGTCTATAGGAGGTGATATTTGGGCAAATTGCGTATCCGCGATTGTTGCGCTTGTTTTAATCAGTTCGGTCAGTTCAATGATTATGGCTGGTCCGCGGGTCTATGCTCAAATGGCTGCCGATGGTTACCTGCCGCATTGGTTTATTCAGCGCTCCGGACCGCCGCGAACTTCTATCGCGTTGCAGTTTTTTCTTGCCCTGTTGATGCTGTGGAGCGCCACCTTTGATAGCCTGTTGACTTACATCGGATTTACACTCGGCATAAGCACCGCTGCAACTGTGTTCGGGTTGGTAAAATTAAAAATTAAAGAAGGCAGTTCATTAAAGGTTTATGGCTGGCCTGTTGTTCCATTTATCTTTATTCTCGCTGTAACAGCAATGACCTGTTTTAGCATTCTCAGGAGACCAAAAGAGAGTATTTTTGGATTCGTGACAATTCTGCTTGGATTAATTATCTATAAACTTTCATCAAACAATAGAGGCAACTCTGTAAAATTATCGTAAGTTTATAGATGGCTCCTTATTGTCTTTAGAATCTGGTATGAATAGGTTTCATTCCCAAAAAATCCGACACGTATTTTTACCTCGGTCGTTTTTTCAGTCATAAAACCAATTTTGATTGTAATCTTTTTGTCATTAGCGCCTCGGGCTTCCAATATACCCGTGAGCGCATCTTTTGACTTTACCTCCACAACAAATCCCATTTCTTCAACCGTTTTCTCAACTGCCTTCCAAACTTTGTCAATGCTCGCTGCCTCTACGCTTTTCAATTCTCCTTTTGAATAAGCATAAGCGCCTATCCCTGCCCCTGCGCCAGCCCCAACAACTGCAGCAGCGCACCCTGTAATAAACAGCAAAACAAATAAGGATATTACAGTGTATCCAAAAACAATTAAAATTTTCCGCATTTGATTAATATTCGCTGCGTCTTAATAAATTTCAAATTAATTTAGATTAACCAATCCGATTTATTAAAAAAATAAAAAACAATCCACTGCTGAGCAATTCGCATTCATCAGCCTTATTGTTGCGATCTTTATCCAATCAAGATTTAATCAGCAGATAAACGCGGCATGAACGGCTTTAGTTGCCTGTTCGGCTTTTTCAATACCAATCACAACTGATATTTTGATTTCGCTCGTGGAAATCATATTGATATTGACGCCTTCTTTTGCGAGCGTATCAAACATTTTTGCCGCTACGCCAGAGTGGCTCCGCATACCGACGCCGACGACAGAGAGTTTTGCAATTTTCTCGTCCAAAATTACCTCTTTAAAGCCGATTGCCGATTTTAAACCTTCAATAACCTTCTTCGCCTTCAGCAAGTCGGCTTTATCAACAGTGAATGAAAGGTCTGTAGTGCGGTTGCCATCGCCGTGACTTACGTTCTGGACAATCATATCAACGTTTATAGCCGCATCTGCCAGGGCTTTAAATATTTGAGCGGCAATGCCGGGTTTATCCGGCACTGCAACCACGGTTACTTTTGCCTGGTTTTTGTCCAGCGCGACGCCGCGGATAACGACGTCCTCCATACTTTTGGTTTCTTCTTTCACGATAGTTCCTGGATTGTTGTTCATACTTGACTTAACCTCAAATATAACTTTGAATTTCTTTGCAAATTCAACCGAGCGCGATTGCATTACCTTGGCGCCGGCGCTTGCAAGTTCAAGCAGTTCATCGTAAGAAACTTCATCCATCTTTTTTGCGTTTGGCACTATTCTCGGGTCGGCGGTGTAAACGCCATCAACATCCGTATAAATCTGGCACAAGTCGGCTTTCAACGCTGCAGCCAGGGCTATTGCTGTCAAATCCGAACCCCCTCTTCCAAGCGTTGTAATCTGCCCATCCGGTGTCTCTCCCTGAAATCCGGCAACAATGACCACATTTCCAGCATCCAATAAAGAATGAATCTTTTTAGGAGTTATATTCTTTATCTTCGCGTTCTTATGTACTCCGTCAGTCTCAATGGCTGCCTGTTCGGCGGTTAACGAAGTGGCAGGAATATTAAGAGCGTTCAATGCCATCGCTGTAAGGGCAATTGTTGTTTGCTCGCCTGTCGCTAATAACATATCAAGCTCGCGCTCGTTGGGTATCGGCATTATTTCTTTAGCCATCTTTATCAGGTTATCTGTGACCCCAGCCATTGCCGATACAACGACAACAAGCTTGTGCCCTTGATTCCGATACTCCGCTATCCTCGCTGCAACATTTTTAATCCTTTCTATGTTGCCCACCGAGGTGCCGCCATATTTTTGAACAATCAACATTGTGCTATAGCTAAAAATTTTAAAATTATAACCGTAAATAATCTTTAAACGTTCTTTAAAATTATTCAAATACTTTTTGAATGTCCATTAAAAACAAAATTTGAAGAATAGAAACATCCTCTATTTACACCCGAATTTCGCAATATATTCATCAAGGAT
>JBAMMJ010000162.1:0-2599 GCA_039793825.1 Verrucomicrobiota bacterium
TATCAATCAGTAAATCGGTTTTGCAAACGCCGATACTGGATGTAAAATCTCAATTTGATTGCGCGGCTGATTTGTTGAATTCAAATGCGGTCGTTCGCGCTTTTAGCATTATTCTAACACAGGACGACAAACCGATAGTTGAATTAAATCTGTCAAAAGAACTCAATTTTAACTGGGGAAAAGCATCAGGTGAATTTGGCGAATCAGCCGTCAATTTTGTTGTCTCTTCGTTGAATCTTGCGGATTGGCGCGGATTGATTGGAACAAATGTTCAGAACGGAGTGGTTAATTGCAATTCATCGGCGGCGATCAAGAATGCCGGCAAATCAATCGGTTTTCAAATTGTGGCAAACGTTTCCAAACTTTATGCCAATTTCCAGTCAAATAAAATTCAGAATGCCAGCATTGATCTTAATTTTGCAGGTGGACTTAATAATTTTTCGGAATTGCAAATCTCAAAAGGAGTATTAAATCTTTTGCTGAATTCTTCTCAGGCTTTTAAACTTAATTGCAGCGGTTCGGCGGACATTTCAACAATGGCTGCGGATTTCAGTATTTCAGCAGAGGCTCAGCTTGAGCGGTTATTGCCGTTTATACCCGACAATCCAAACATCAAAATTCACTCGGGCACATTCGCCTACACAGGGAAAATCTCTCAACAGTTTCCGAAAGGAACAAATGCCCCGCCTCAACGAACTGTGGAAGGGATTGCTGATTTAGATGATTTTTCAGCAACGATAATGAGCAATAAAATTTCTCAGGTGAGTGTTAAAAGCGATTTGAACATCGTTCAGAGAGGCGATCTTGTTAACATTCAAAAGCTTTTGCTTTCTTTAAACCAAAAAAACAGACCTGCCGGGCAAATTTCAGCCAATGGTTCGGTTGATCTCAAAAAGATGGACGCAGATATAACTTTAAAATTAGCCAATTTAAATCAGGAAATTCTCGCTGCTTTTGCCGATCAATATCTTGGCGGTCGTAAGATGAAGAGCGTATCTATTGACGCGGCGCTTTCGGTTGCTAAAAATTCGCAAAAAGACTCAAGGGTCAATGGCAGTTTAAATATCCAAAACCTTCTTGTTGACGACCCACGCGGCGTTCTGCCACCAAAACCGGTTGATGTTAAATCCAGAATAGACATTTCATTATCACCAAAGGGTATTGCGGATATAAAACAGATGAATATTGCGTTTTATCAGGAAGGAAATTTTGCTGGTGAATTTGATGGCGCTGGAACATACAACCTTTCCAACAACACCTGCCAGATAAAACTTAATCTTAAAGATATTAATCAACAAGGGCTTGCTCCGTTTATTCCGCCGATTCAGGGCATCGGCGACATTAAAACAATATCAATCAACGGCGCGCTTCAAGCAGCAATTGACCAAAAAACCGACTCCTCAATAACAGGCAATTTGAATATAACGAACCTATTAATAATCTCAACGAATAAAATACCTGCAAGTCGTCCACTGGCGCTGGTTTTTGACCTTTCAACAAAAATCAATCCGAATGGGATTATTTCGGTTGAAAAATTTGTCGGAGATATCAAGGAGGGAGGCTCGCCGGCTGGCAATTTTTCTTTATCCTTTTCTTATGACACAAACTCCGGCGCCGCGGCAGGAAGCGTAAAACTTGAAAATCTGAATCAGAATATTCTGAAAGTTTTTGTCAATCCGTTCTTAAATGGTAAATCGTTAAAACAGGTTTCTATAAATGCCGCATTGACAGGGAATTATAAACCGAATGCCGATTCCTCTTTAAATGGGGAAATGAACATATCTGGTCTTACAATTACCGATTCATCAGGAAAAATCCCGGAATCTCCGCTTGATATAGGCTTTGCCGTTGATGGTAGTTTGTTAAAGAAAATTATTGATTTGCGAAAATTCCGTATATCGCTAACGCCGACAAAACTTGCGGATAACAAAATTGATATTACAGGAAGGCTCAACCTTGAAAAAACAAATGCAATTTCTGGAAACATTGCGGTTACGTCCGATTCCATTGATTTGACCCCGCTATATAGTATGCTATCAGCACCACCATCAAAAGAAGAGGTGAGTAAAAAGACAGCCCCAGGCGCGCCTCCATCTGTTACGACAGAGCCGCCTGCCATTATATTGCCGATGTCTAACTTTGTGTTTAACGCCGCTATAAAAAGGTTTTATTTAAAGGAAATTGCAATTACAAATGTGCAGGTTGCTTCAAAAATAACTGGTGGGATGATAGACCTTGATCCCTGTCAGCTAACCTTAAATGGGGCGCCTGTAAATATAAAGTCCAGACTTAATCTTGCTGTGCCGGGATATCAATATGATATCGCATTAAATTCCCAATCTCTGCCGCTGGCGCCGATTGTTTCAAGTTTGAAACCTGAACTTGCGGCGACTTTGAATGGGTTTTTATATGGGAATATTGCTGTAAAAGGCGCCGGAACAACCGGAAGAAGTCTCCGAGAAAATCTTAACGGCAGGGCTTCAATAGCTTTAACCAATGCGAATATTCAGCTGGTTAGTAAAACGGCGAAGGTTATTTTGACGCCGATCGCCCTGATACTCGGCATACCGGAATTGTTAAATTCTCCTGTGCAATCTGT
>JBAMMJ010000162.1:2609-7264 GCA_039793825.1 Verrucomicrobiota bacterium
ATTTGAAGTCATATGCATTTATTGTAAGTTCTTAAGGTGTATTTCATATTGATTATTTTTTGACCTATTCGGCGCTTGATTTTCCGATAGAATTCTGGCTTAGAAGCGACCTTGCAAAACGGTTTGTATTGCAGGATGTTCAACCAGGGGAGTATGTTAAGCTGCCAAAATTTGCGCAAGTTAAAGGCACACTCGGCGCGCCGGATGTAAAGATTGACAAACTTAAAATCGCGGCGATTACCGCTGTTGGAATAGGCGGGGCTGCCGGGAGCAAGGCAGGGAGCATTATTCGTGGTATTGGCGGAATAATAAGCGGACAGGCGTTTTCCACCAATGAGAGTAAACCTCTTCAGCCTGAAGATAAATTGCGACAACAACCTGCTGCGACCAATTCGCCTATCAATCAATTATTTAATATCTTCAAAAAGCAAAGAAATTAACTAAGTTTAAGGGTTATTATGGATTTAGTTATTGATTATATAAATAGAAATTATGACAGATTTGTTAACGAACTGTGCGACTATGTTCGTTTTCCGAGTGTATCGGCGCAGAAAGAGCATAGAGACGATACGGCTAAATGCGCTGAATGGATTGCGAATCATTTAAAGGGCATCGGGCTGGATGTTGAAGTTTACAAGACTGATAATCATCCGATTGTGGTTGCAAAAACTAAGCGAAGAAAATCAAAACCTCATATTGTTATTTACGGTCATTATGATGTGCAACCGCCCGAGCCTTTTGAACTATGGGCTTCGCCGCCATTTTATCCAAGAATTGTTGATAACAAGCTTTACGCTCGGGGCGCGAGCGACAACAAGGGTCAGCATTTTGCTCATATAAAGGCGGTGGAGGCATATATCAAATCTGGCTGCGAGTTGCCGTGCGATGTGACATTTTTGATTGAAGGGGAAGAGGAAATTGGAAGCGCGGAGTTGCTTAAATTTCTCAAATCGCATAAGGAATTATTGAGATGCGACGCGGTGGTGGCGTCCGACACCGGTATTCCTGGCATTGATTATCCGGCGTTGACCTATGCATTGCGAGGGGTTGCGGCTTTAGAAATTTATGTTTACGGACCTTTGCGCGATCTGCACTCGGGCATATACGGCGGCGCTGTGGATAATCCGGCGATGGTTTTATGCCAGATTCTTGCGCAGTTAAGGGATAAAAATGGTCGTATTAAGATACCGGGTTTTTATGATAATGTGCGAAGGCTCACAAAGCTTGAGAGGGAATATCTTTCAAAAATTCCGTTTAATGAAAAGGAGTTCAAAGAATTTCTCGGTGTGCCGCAACTTTTTGGAGAAAAAGGTTACTCCCCGATAGAACAACGAACCGCCAGACCGACGATTGAGATAAACGGGCTCACTTCAGGGTATCAGGGGGAAGGGAGCAAGACGATTATTCCATCTACGGCGTCGGCAAAATTGACCTTCCGGCTTGTGCCTGACCAGAATAAAGAGGATATTCTTGAGATTGTTTGCAAACACATAAAGAAAATATGTCCGCCGACCGTCCGATTAGAGTTAGTGAAGGGGCATTCTGGGGATCCGTATATTCTTGATCCAACTTCATCTTTATGTGTTGCGACATTGGCTGCGCTTAAAAAGGCTTTTAACCGCGAGCCACTGCTTTTAAGAGAAGGTGGTTCAATCCCGATTGTCACAGATATAAAGAAAATTCTTGGCGTGGACACAATACTTGTTGGTCTGGCGTTGCCGGATGACAATGCCCATTCTCCGAATGAAAAATTTGATCTGCGTTGTTTTCAGACTGGTATGAAGATGAGCGCAATTTTATTGGATGAACTATCAGCAGCGTTAAACCGAGATAAAAGATAATTTTCATCCAGATATTTGAGATATAGCAAGCCGAATATATCTTTGTTATCAACAGCTTAGTTGAAAATGCCGGAATTTAATGGTTTAATGTCTTATCAATTATTGTTCTAATTTAAGCCTGAAGAATTGGGCTGGTCTTGAGGTGATAATTGGGGCAAAGATTTCAATCGGTTCAGAAGCGGTTTGCAGATTGGTCCACAAAACCCATGATTTTAAATTCTGGGATGTCCAGACACTAAATTTGGAGCCTTCGGGGTTGAAGCGGAGTGAAATTGAATTTATGCCGCTACGATATTCGGCGTTAATTTTTGGCGATACATAGACGTTTACCACAGATGATGTTGCGGTAAGAAAATTTGAATCCATAACGACAGCCTTTAATTGCCAAACTCCGAAAGAGATGTTTGTCAATGTGAAGTTAAATGGACTATTTGTGGAAGTGCCTATTAATACATTTCCGTTGTAAAAATCCACTTTGCGGATTGTTCCTGTCTGGGTTGATACATTAACATTGAGTTCAATATTTGCGCCTTTTGAGAATATTGAATTTTGTGGTGGGGTTAATAGGGAAATAGAAGGGCGGATGGCGGATTCAATTTTTATTAATTCAATTCCGTTTGTTGTTCCGAGGTTGCGGGAATATTTCCATTCTATAGGATTGTTCCAGTGTTCGTGGACTCCGAGGCTTGTTAGTTGGACACCGTCGGGCTTATAAACCGTGCCGCTTGGGGGATTGCCTGCAAGCGCCGCTTCGTGTAGATAATTGTCGGCGTTTGTCCATAGATCATATGGCGAGTAAGCGTTGAGTATATCGTGCGCTACAGAGTCAATTGCGACCGGGTCCTGCGAGGCGAGCAAGCACAATGGCCAGTGTCCATTAAATGGAGCCCCATTAAATCGGACTGGCGGCGAGTCGTATCGTGTTCCACCGTATAAGCCATCTATCAGATATAGCATAGTTTTTCCACCGAGATGACGGGTGCCAATAAGGTCTACAATTGGATTATATGCATTCATACCTGCTGCCGGTCTTATATAAGTATGGAGAGCCGATGTGTTTCGGATTGAGCCGAAATGGTTTTTTCCGCATACGGTAATAGCTGTTTGTCCATCTGGTCCATAATTGTAGTTTCCATTTGCATGTTGTTTGAGCAAAGCGAGATTTATTAAGTAGGTTGAATCAATAATTCTGCGCGGCAACGCCCTTGCATTTGAGTCTGTAAGGTTCGGGTGGGAATAGGAGAAAGCGTTTACCACCCAGTTTGCCGGCTCGCGATTTCCCCAGCTATTTCCGACAGTTTCCTGAACAAAGATAACGCGTGGGAACTCGTTGGTAATCTTTTGAACGATGAAATCGCCAATCCGACGGCGCGCGTCATAAATTACGATATTAGTATCGGGCACATTTGCGTTATAAACCAATTGCCGAACAACGCTCAATACCATAGCCGGCGTTGCGTCGCTGCTGTTGCTTGCTTTAGTATCGCTTGAGAGATTGTTCATATTTATTTTTATAGCAATAAACTCTCCGCGAGTATAACCGATGTCGCCGCGTCCGCGTATTCGGTTGATATATCTGAAAAGCGAATCCCATGCGGCTGAATCGCTGTCGGCTCCGGTGAGATTTTTCAATGTAACTGAAACCATATCATCCACTATTGCCTGATCAGTATATTGGTCATACCACCAATAATTTGCCGAGCCATTCCATTTTGTGGCGTTTGTATTGTGTATCCAGACCACCCGTCCGGGGGAAATACCTTTTCCCTCCCCGATTGGTGAGTTAGGTTTGTCATAAGGCGTCCAGGCTGATTTAGGTTTAGAAAGATTGAACGAATATTTAACCGCTTCGTTTGCAGCCATAGCGACTAAAATGAATAAACAAAAGCCTGAAGCAATAGCGAAGCTCTGGCGCCATCTTTTTAACGCAAAGTTGCTATTAACAAGAGCTATTAATCCACTCTTTATACCCAGAAGCCAGATTATGAAGCTTGACGCTAATGGAAATGCAGCTTGTTGGCAGGGATATGTTGCACGAATTGGCTTTGGTATTACGCGGATAAGAAACCAGACAAATGCAGCTGCTCCTAAAATCGGAAGAAAGAATCAGTTAATTTTATAGTTGTGAGGGGTTATTTTCTTATGTTTATAGCGCTGCTGTTTTCTGGTTGCAATCCTCATTTTATTATCAGGTCTAAAATAATGGCTGTATTAATATAAATAATTTATCATAGTTTGTTCATTCAATCAATTTATTTCAAAAGTCTAAATCTTCCAAAAGAATTTTTATATGCGAAAAAGGTTACAGGATGCGTAGGGATGTATTTATTTTTTTCTAAAAAATTCTCAGGATTGGAGTAAAAATTTTGTTGACGAAGTGATAGTAATTGAATAAATTCTATAGCGTTAATGCGGGGGCGTAGCTCAATTGGTTAGAGCGCTGCCCTGTCACGGCAGAGGTTACGGGTTCGAGCCCCGCCGCTCCCGCCATATTTATTACGATGTCCCATCCATTATACTATTCGTTGAAAAGAATCATTTGATTTTCTTGCGTAAATTGGTGAATATGTTTTGTATGTTTTTCACCAGAACACATTATTGGGTCTGTATTTTTAACACATTGTCTTTGTTAGTTTTTTCATCAATCAATTATTGTTATTCGCAAAACGAGATAAATTTAGAGCGCCAGTGGGCAGGTATTGAAAAACCGCAACCGCGTTTTAGCACACGCGATTTTTTCTTCTTCGCTTTTGAGGCTACGGCGGCAAACTGGCATCCGGAGCGTGTAGAAGCGGCGTTGAGACTTGCGGCGAC
>JBAMMJ010000162.1:7274-22307 GCA_039793825.1 Verrucomicrobiota bacterium
ACATACGGTAATTTTGCATGGTATTGGGAAGATAAAAGTCCCGACGATAGAAATTGCGTGGAATTTTGTATGCAAAAGGGGGCGCTTCTGTGGATTTTATACAAAGACCGTTTGACACCCGGCGCGCGCGAGGTTCTTTCTGAGATGTTCAAATATGCCATTGAGGGCATTCGTCTGCACCGGGTGGCAACTTCGTATTCCAATATTTATCTTAAGAAAACGTGGAATTGTATTGCTCTGGGGGAAGCGACTGGCAGGGACGACCTTGCAAAAGAGGGCTATCAAATGCTTCAAACCTGGTTGAACTACACGAAAACAAACGGGATTTCAGAGTATTTGAGCCCGACATATTACGCCGTTGATATGGAAAACATTGGTTTAATTGCGCGGCATTCTAAAAACGTTGTTGTCAGGGAAAAGGCGCGTCTGGCGATGCAATATATCTGGGCACAGGTTGCCGCGAACTGGTTTGAGCCGGCAGAACGACTTGGAGGGGCGCATAGTCGCGATTACGATTACCTTTTCGGAAGGGGAAATCTTGACGAGTGGGTTGCGCGAGCCGGATGGTCAACATTCAGAAAGCCGACGAATTATTCCTTTTATAAAGAATGCTGGGTTGCTCCTGAGGACTGGATAAAAAGCGATGTGCTTGAAACATATCCGCGGATGGTCAGGCAAAGATGGGGAGTTGAACCGTGGCAGAGCGCGTCGCAATGGCTCGGGAAAACAGTTGCGATTGGCACAGCCGGAGCCGCGTATCACGATGCTATGGACAAAACTTTTGTTGTTCTTTTCAGCGGCGCGGATTTACCTACCTGCTACTATTTGATGGATGCGCGGATGGACCCATACGGGAAAAAGAGGTATCCCACCGGCGGCGGACATCTGAAAGCGCACCATATATTTCCATTTTTCACAAGTGTGCAAAACAAAAATGAGGCGTTGTTCCTTGCAGCTGCATCAGCTTCATCCAGAACATCATTTCAACGGTCAGGGACAAACCTGAGCTGCTGGTTGTCGCATATCGTCATACCACCCAGCCTTCCCGTATATATTGGAAGTTCTGGCAATCTGGCGAAGATTGATGGTACACTAAAATTGAAAGGTATCAATGAACCGATCTTTATCAGACAAAAAAGCGCGGTTGCTGCTTTCAAGATTTTGTATGCCATTACGCCGCAGGACGAGGCTGCTGAACTGGAGATTGTTGATGATACCGCTGAATATAACGCGCGGCGAATCACCTGCATTCATTCAAAGACGCCACCAAAAGAAGGGCGCGTGTTTATCGCTGTTTATTCAAGAGTCGCCGAGGGTTTAAGCGATGAAGAATTTCGGGGCTTTATAAAAAAGTTCAGCGATACAAAGACCGGTATAAAACGGGAGGGAAACATTGTTGAAGTTTACGCGCAGAGCGACCTGTCAATATTAAGATTGAAAGCGGACATAGAAAAAGAAAAACGGCTTGAGATTGAAGGTGATGAACCGGAAGCAAGATCGGCGTTGCTGATGGTCAATTCAAAAGAGCTTGGGCTGCCTATTATTGAACGGGCAATTTTGCTTAAATAATTTTAAACGCGCGAAGGTTGATGAAAAAACTTGGAAACAAATTTTTATCAGGATTAACGGCGGTTTTTATTTTTGTATTTATAGAGTTCATTGAAATGACAGTTCAATGCGCAAACGAAGAGGCGATATTAAAAAAGCAACTGATATATTCGCTTGATGAAAAACCGACTCCGCAGTGTCATAGCTCAACGATTGTCCAGACGCGCTCTGGGAAAATCTTTGCCGCGTGGTTCGGCGGAACAAGGGAAGGGAGCAAGGATGTCTGCATCTGGCTGGCGCGCTATGAAGATGAGAGATGGACAAAACCAATTAAAGTTGCCGACGGAGTCCAGTACATAACAGCCGATGGAAAAGAATTCCGCTATCCCTGCTGGAATCCTGTCCTTTTTCAGCCTTCAAAAGGTCCGCTTTTGCTTTTCTACAAAGTGGGACCGAGTCCGGACCTGTGGTGGGGAATGTTAATGACAAGCGGCGATGACGGCATAACATGGTCGGCGCCGGTTCGGCTGCCGGAGGGAATCATCGGCGCAGTAAAAAACAAACCTGTTGAGCTCGCTGATGGAACAATTTTGTGCGGCTCAAGCACTGAAGACAAAGGATGGCGCGTTCATTTTGAATTGACACGAGATTTCGGCAAGAGATGGATAAGAACGGCAGATATCAATAACCCGCAAAAACTCTCCGCCATTCAGCCTGCTATACTAAAACATCCGAGTGGAAAGCTTCAGGCGCTCGGCAGAAGCAGGCAGGGGAGAATCTGGGAAAGTTGGTCTTTGGATGGCGGGATGAACTGGACTGAACCGGCGCTTTTAGACCTGCCAAATCCAAACTCCGGGATTGATGCGATAACTTTGAAAAACGGACTTCACGTTCTTGTTTATAATAAAACTCCGAAAGGACGGACGCCGCTGAATGTTGCAATTTCAAAAGATGGAAGAGGTTGGCAGGATGTTCTTGTTCTTGAAAACGAAGTGGGCGAATTTTCCTATCCTGCGGTGATTCAATCATCAGACGGCTTACTCCACATAACCTATACCTGGAAAAGGATATCAATTATGCATACGGTGGTGGATATTCAGAAAATAAAATAGGCAGTGACGTAATTGCTTATTAATTATATTAGCATTGATTATATATGAAAAATAAATTTATGAAACCAAAATTCAGTATATTCATTCTACCGGGATTATTATTGTTCGTGGCGAGCGCTTGCGCGCGGGATATAACCTTCCTTGTTACCTCAGATTGTCATTATGATTATCCGGAGAATCAGGATAGAAATGACCGCAACAGGGCAACTATCAGGCATATAAATGTGGTGACAAACCTGACATTTCCGACTGAACTTGGTGGCGGTAAGGTCCCGCGTCCACGTGGCGTTGTTGTTCTTGGAGATTTAGTTGACGATGGCGATAGATGCACAAATAGCGAGAGTATAACTAAAATTCAGTGGACTTACTGGGAGGCAGATTTTGGCTTTAATGGCACGGATGGTCTGATTGATTATATTGTTTTTGAAACCTGGGGCAATCACGACGGTCCGCCAGAGGGTTTTGAGAAGTGCGGATTCAGTGTTCAGGCTCAGATCAAAAATCGCAATAAACTCCGGCTTGAGAAGCGCCTAATCTCTAACCTCTCGGAAAACAACCTGCATTATTCGTGGGATTGGGATGACGTCCATTTTGTGGTTGCCGGGATTTATCCTGCAAACGCACAAAATCCGCTTGTAAAACGGTATAACCCGGTCTGGCATAATCCTCAAAATGGGCTTGAGTTTGTCAAAAATGACCTTGAAAAAAACGTAGGTATATCAAAAAGACCGGTTGTCATAATGGCTCACTGTGGATTTGACACAGACTGGTGGCACACAAACGACTGGCGAGCATTTTACGAAGTAATTAAACCGTACAATGTAATTTTATATATGTATGGTCATACTGGAACCGGTCTCAAACAATGGTCACCGCCGGGCGAGTCAAAGAAAATCCAGTGCATCAACACCGGACAAACCGAAAACGGATTCTGGATAGTTCAAATAACTAACAAGCTGTTAATTGCGGCATATCGGATAAAACACTGGATTGTTAAGGACAATCAGACGCAAAATGGAAGCGAGCAAACCACCTCTTCCAGAGCAAAACCAAAGCGGGAATGGGATGGCACCTGGGAATGGAAGTATATCTTGAATAAAAAAATGAATTGAATTCTTTGGTATATTGCAATTTTAGATTGAATTTTTATACATAATTTAAAAGATTCATCTCTAATGAAACATATAAAGAAAATTTTGGTTTTTGCATTTTTGATTTTAATCCCGAGCAAGGTTTTATGTGAAGAAATCTCATCAAAGTCTTTTCTCAAGCCGACGCTTTTACCTGAATTAGAATTTACAAATAATTATTTTCCTCGGGCAAAATACAATCCTAACATAGCTACGGTAGAACAAATAATTGGTTTTTCAATTGGCGAGCGGGCTGTTAGCCCTGAACAGATATACCGTTGTCTAACCAACTGGAGCAGATCGGCTTCTGAAAAAACAATGTTAATCAAATATGCGGAATCTTATGAAGGCAGACCGCTATTTTACATAGTAATTTCTTCGCCAAAAAATATTCAGCGATTAGATGAAATACGGGAAAAGACATTGCGACTTGCGAATCCGGTAAAATTATCAGAATCGGAAGCCGAAGTGATGATAAAAGATTTGCCTGCAACAGCCTGGCTTGCTTACACAATCCACGGTACCGAAACTGAAGGCTCCGACGCCGCGCTTGCCGTGATTTATCACCTGATTGCGTCTGAAGACGCAGAGGTCAGAGACCTTTTAAACGAAGTAGTTGTAATTGTTGATCCAGTGATGAATCCTGATGGACGAAACAGGTTTGTTAAGATGATTGAAGAAAACCGCGGAGCGATGCCTGACATTGATAGTCAGGACCTGCTTCATTCCGGATATTGGCCACAGGGACGCGGCAACCATTATTTGTTTGATTTAAATCGCGACTGGCTTTATTGCATTCATCCAGAAACAAAAGGACGAGTTAGAGAATTAAACAGGTGGAATCCAGTGTTTTTTATGGATGCGCATGGGATGTGGGCGTTTGATACGCACCTTTTTTCGCCGCCAAGAGAACCTCGCAATCCCTATTTTCCTCAATCGCGTCAGCAATGGCATAATGTATTTGCGCACAACCTTGCAAAGGCTTTTGATAAATATGGGCTTCTTTATTATACAGGAGAATGGCACGAAGAATTTTATCCTGGTTATGGCGACGCTTATACCTCTCTTCGCGGCGCAGTCGGTATTTTACATGAACAGGCAAGTATTGCGGCTGATGGGGTTCGCAGACCCGAAGGGCGAATTCTTACATACAGAGAATCTGTCTTTCATCACGTGATTGCATCTATGGCAAACCTGAATACAGTGTTTTCTAACAGAGTGAGTCTGTTAAAAAATCTTTATCAAATCCGACAAAACTCAATGAGTTTAGAAAGGTCTAAAACCTATGTAATTTTTCCAGATAAGAATAGTTCTCGCTTAAATGATTTTGTTCAGACTCTGCTAATTCACAATATAGAAGTCTATAAAAGCCTGTCTGATTTCAAAGCAAATGCGACTGATCGGCTCGGCAGGGAACTTAAAAATTTCAACATTCCATCCGGGGCTCTTCTTATACCACAAAAGCAACCTCTCGGCGCTCTTGTTACCGCTATGCTGGAATTTGATCCGAAGATGTCGGAATCGGCATTAAAAGATGAGAGAAAAGAAATTTTATCAAAAAACCGTTCCCGAATTTACGACACAACAGCGTGGAATCTGACGATGATGTATGACCTTGAAGCTGTGACAGTAGATAATGAACCGAAGGTTGAGAAGATTAGAGTAACCGGTGAGACAATCAAAAAAGATGTGTTTCCAAATGAAGCTAACAGTGGCGATGTTGTTGCCGCAATTATTGACGGTGAAGACGATCTTTCAGTGTCAGCAGCCGCCCGATTGCTTGAGCTTGGATTTAAAGTGAGGGTGGCAGAGAAAGATTTCCGAATTTCTGATAAAAACTTCAGTCGCGGTTCAATTGTTATAACCGAGCTTGACAATCGGCAACGGGGAAAATCTTTGTTCAGCGAAGTGCAAAAATCAGCCTCAGAGATTGGAATTAAGACAACCTTTGTTAATACAGGTTTGGGCATTGGTGACCTGCCAGACCTTGGTGGACGCCATTTTAAACTCCTTGAATATCCACGCATTGCAATTATGGGACAGAAAGGATTTAACGCCACAGATTATGGCTCTATCTGGTTCACGATTGAAAAACACCTTGGTATTCGGCACTCCAGAATTGACGATTATGAATCCCCTGATTTATTTAGATACAATGTATTAATTCTTCCGGACGGTTCGCCGAATTTTAGCACTAACAAAATAAATGCTTTAAAAGAATGGGTAAAGGCAGGTGGAACATTAATCGCGATAGCCGGCTCGGCGACTATGCTCATTGACGAAAAAAATGACTTCAGCAAAGTAAGAAAACTTCCAGAGGCATTATCCAATGTTTCGGATTATGAAATGAAGATTTTAAAAGAGTGGCTCTCGCAGAATGAAAAACTACCAGAATATGAAGCTTTATGGTCAACAAAAGTTGTTAGCGAAATCAAGTACCCGTGGCAGGTTGAAGGTGTTCCGCAAATAGATGAAAAGGAACTTAAAAGACGTGATCAGTGGCAATCAATGTTTATGCCACAAGGTGTTTTCATTGCTTCACGAGTTGATACAAATCATTGGCTAACAGCCGGGTGCAGGAATTACCTGCCTGTTCTTGTTGGGAAGCAAGCGGTTTTAATGGCATCGGAGGGAATAGAAGCGCCTGTGAGGTATGGCTACATCTTACCGAAAAATTCCGATGAACAGGCAATTATTTCCGCGCCAAAGAAAGGCAACAATCAGAATTTGAATCAAAGAATAGGTTGGTGTATACCGATTCCGAACGCCGTAATTTATTTGCGGATGAGCGGACTTCTATGGCAAGAAGCTGCGCATAGGATAACTCATAGCGCGTGGGTTACTCGGGAACAATTGGGACGCGGACAAGTGATAATCTTCGCTACTTCGCCAACTTTTAGAGGAACAGAACGCGGACCGATGCGAGTGTTTCTGAATGCCGTTGTGTTTGGACCTGGCTGTGGGACTATTATTGCCGTAAAACCTTGAATGGACGTTCATTTTTCTTGTTAGCCAAAAAAATTAGTATAACATAATATAGTCAAATTAAGAACTTTTACTTTATGAAAATGCGATTGTTAAATTTGTGGCTTCTGTGCACATTTCTTGTTTACCCTGCAATTTACGGAGATATTAAGGCCGGTTTAGAGGGAAATTTTTTGTCGCCTCCGGATTCAACCCGTCCCTGGGTATATTGGTTCTTTTTGAACGGCAATATTAGTAAAATCGGCATTACAAAAGACCTGGAGGCGATGAAAGCAGCCGGGATCGGGGGAGTTCTGATTATGGAGGTTGACCAGGGGGTTCCTGTTGGGGATGTGGATTTTATGAGTCCGAAGTGGCGAGACCTTTTTAAACACCTTGTTAGCGAGGCGGAGCGTCTTGGACTGGAAGTTAATATGAATGATGATGCGGGGTGGAACGGCAGCGGCGGACCGTGGATTAAACCTGAGCAATCAATGCAAAAAGTCGTCTGGAGCGAGATTAATTTAGATGGACCCCAGGAGTTTGATGGGAGTTTGCCGCAGCCGGAAACTGTCGCAAAATTTTATCGGGACATAGCGGTGCTTGCGTTTCCGACAGTTGGTAACTACCGAATTGAAAATATAAAGGCAAAAGCTGCTTATGTGCGCGGAAATGTGCGACCAATGCAGGACAAGCAGTTACCGAAAGAAATGGTCATTGAACGCTCATCCATTACCAACATTAGCGCTTTGATGGACGGTAGCGGCAGGCTAAAATGGAATGTGCCGCCAGGAAAATGGACAATTATGAGGTTTGGTCATACTTCTACCGGTATGCAGAATGCCCCAGCGCCTGCGTCCGGGAGGGGGCTTGAATGCGATAAATTGAGTCCGGAGGGGATTGAGGCGCAATTTGAGGCAATGATGAAGGTTTTAATCAAAGATGTCGGCGCAGCTGCCGGCAAAACGCTCGTGGCTACTCACATTGATAGCTGGGAAAATGGTTCGCAAAACTGGACTGCGCGGATGCGTGAGGAATTTTTGAATCGGCGTAAATACGATCTATTGCCGTTTTTACCTGTGTTTTCGGGACGTGTGGTGGATAGTCTGGAAATCTCGGAGCGGTTTTTATGGGATTTGCGTCAGACGATTAATGAATTGGTTGTGGAAAATTACGCTGGCAGGATGCGTCAGCTTGCGAATCAATATGGTTTGCGATTGTCAATAGAAGCCTACGACGGACCTTGCGACGATATAACATACGCTGGAAGGGCTGATGAACCTATGAGCGAGTTCTGGATTGGCGGCGGCGCATTCCATACCTGCAAGGCGATGGCATCTGCGGCGCATATTTATGGAAAACCGATACTTGGCGCGGAAGCCTTTACCGCTGGCAGTGAAGAAAAATGGCTTGAGCATCCTGCGACGATTAAAGCGCTTGGCGATCGCGCGTTCTGCGAAGGTGTGAACCGATTTGTTTTCCACAGATATGCAATGCAGCCGTGGGAAGTTGACTATAAGCCGGGTATGACGATGGGACCGTGGGGGTTGCATTATGAGCGAACCCAAACCTGGTGGGAATGGTCTCGCCCGTGGCATACTTATCTTTCTCGCTGTCAGTTTATGTTAAGACAGGGACAGTTTGTGGCGGATATCTGCTATCTGCAGCCGGAAGAATCGCCGCAGGGATTTATTGGTCATACACGTCGCGGTTACGATTTTGACAACGCTTCGGCTGAAGTGGTGTTGAAGCAGATGTCGGTAAAGGATGGATTTTTTGTTTTGCCGGGCGGGATGCGGTATAGAGCGCTTGTTCTTCCGGATGAAACGAGGATGACGCCCGAACTTTTGAGGAAGATTAAAGAACTTGTTATTGCCGGCGGGGTTGTTATCGGCAACACCAAGCCACAAAAGGCTCCGACCCTGAGCGGTTATCCACAGTGCGATGAAGAGGTTAAAAAGCTTGCCGCTGAATTGTGGGATGGCGGGAAAATTGTCAAAGGCAAAACGGCTGAACAGGCGCTTGAAGAGATGAATGTTCCGCCTGATTTTGTTGCGCCGACATTTGTAAGATGGATACATAGAAGGACATCGGACGATGTGGATATCTATTTTGTGGCGTCAAATCAGAAAGTTGCCGCAGAGGTTACTTGTGGTTTTCGGGTAAAAAATAAGCTTCCTGAACTGTGGAATCCAGAAACAGGGGCGATTCAAATCCCCGCCTGTTATAAATCTGACGAAAAATTAACATATATTCCTATTCGCTTTGAGAATTCAGGGTCGTGGTTTGTTGTATTTCGCGAGAAAAGAGAAATGCCAGATTCCATTGTGAGCATTTCAAAAGATGGGGAAATTGTTTTTCCGATAACTGAGACAAATAAGGCAATTACAATATTAAAAGCGACGTATGGAGTTCTTGATGATCCGAAAAGGACCCGAGATGTTCGCAAAAAACTGCAGGCTATAGTAGATAAAGGAGAGATTACCTTTCAGGTGGCGCGTATGGCTGAAGGCGACGACCCGGCTTATGGCATAGTGAAAACGCTCATCGTAGAATACACAGTCGGTGATAGGTCTTTTACCGTTAGCGGAAAGGACCCGGAATTTATCACTCTTAGCATCAGCGGCAATGAACCTGTTGTAATGACTCGGCGGGACAATGACGGAAAGTTAATTGTAGAGACGCACAAACCTGGAAAATACACACTGAAAACTGCTGCTGGTCTAACGAAACAGTGGAGTGTTGATGGGCTTGAGCCTGTTCAAATCAAGGGCGAGTGGGAAGTTAATTTCCAACCAAATTTAGGCGCTCCGCCAAAGATTACACTGCCTGAATTAATCTCGTGGAGCGAACATCAGGATGAGGGCGTTAAATATTTTTCAGGCACGGCAGAATACCGTAAAACCTTTCAGGTGCCGGCGGGTATGATAGCGAAAAATCGCAGGATTTTATTAGACCTTGGAGAGGTTCAAATTATGGCTAACGTGATATTGAATGGAAAGGATTTGGGCATTTTGTGGAAGCCGCCGTATCGCGTGGATGTTACAGAGGCGATTAAACAGGGCGAAAACCTACTTCAGGTAAAGGTGGTTAATCTATGGGTAAACAGGTTGATCGGAGATCAGCAGTTGCCACCTGACAGCGAGAGAAATCCGAATGGAACACTCAAGAGATTCCCGGAATGGGTGTTGCAGGGAAAACCGAGTCCGACAGGAAGATTTACATTTACCACCTGGGAGTTATGGAAAAAGGAGTCTAAACCGGTTAAGTCAGGACTTCTTGGACCTGTTAAAATCACGCCAATTGATGTCCGACAGCTTTAAAAGAATCAGAATCATAAAACCCGAATCATTGATATCGCCGTATCATTGGCGTTAAAGGTAGCGCTGCTGACGCCGCAAAGTGGCAAAGCGCGAGATTATAATAATCGGATTGCAGCAGGAGCCAGCTCCTCATAGGAATTTTGGAATATCTGTGAATAATTAAATTTTTCCTGCTTAAATAATTATTATTTTAGGCAGGAATAGGGCGTTGAAGGTGTAAAAATGATTATTTTGATAATTTAATTAAAAAATTCTTGCGCAACTCAGAACCTTTTAGAAAAATTATAAACAATATGAAATGTTTGAGAATTATATTATTAACGCTAATATCCGTTGCGTCTTTTCAAACTAACGGCTGGGAACCGGCAAAAGCGCCAATAATGACCCGTTGGGCAAAGGAGGTTTCTCCACAAAATGCGCATCCGGAGTATCCACGTCCGATGATGGTTAGGAAGGAGTGGTTGAATCTGAACGGTTTGTGGGATTACGCAATCACCCAGAAGGGTGCTGACAAACCATCAAAATGGGAGGGACAAATCCTTGTGCCATTTCCGATTGAATCGGCTTTGAGCGGAGTGATGAGGAGGGTCAGTGAAAATGAAAATCTCTGGTATAGACGGACATTCAAGATTCCCGCGGCGTGGAAAGGCAAGAGGGTTTTGTTGAATTTTGGCGCCGTTGATTGGGAGGCAACCGTCTGGGTTAATGGTAAAGAATTGGGGACGCACCGCGGAGGATATGATTCGTTCAGTTTTGATATTACCGATGCGCTGACAGAGTCTGACGATCAGGAGATTATTGTTCGCGTTTGGGACCCGACAGACGCCGGTTATCAACCAAGGGGAAAACAGGTTCGCCGTCCGGGGGGCATCTGGTATACACCGACAACCGGAATCTGGCAGACAACGTGGCTTGAACCGGTCGCGGATTCTTACATTGAATCTGTGAAGATTACACCGGATTTTGATAAGTCGTTGGTTTCAATCACGGTTAATGTGGTTTTAAAAGGCGGAAATTACAACGTCAAAGTTGACGCGCTGGATGGCAATTCTGTGGTTCAGAGCAAGGGAGCTGATTTTTCAGGTAATGGAAGTGTTGCAAACACGATTACTCTGACGATTCCAGCTGCAAAACCGTGGACTCCTGATTCTCCGTTTCTATATGGATTAAAGATCAGCCTTTCTCAGAACAAGGAGACAAAAGACGAAGTGGAGAGTTATTTCGGGATGAGAAAGATTTCGCTGTGCAAGGATGAGGATGGAATTTTGCGACTCTGTTTGAATAATAAGCCGTTGTTCCAGTACGGTCCGCTTGATCAGGGTTTCTGGCCTGATGGACTTTATACCGCGCCAACGGATGAGGCATTGCGTTACGATATTGAGGTTACAAAAGCGCTTGGATTTAATATGGCTCGCAAACACGTAAAGATTGAGCCGCAGAGATGGTATTATTGGTGCGATAAATTGGGATTGCTTGTCTGGCAGGATATGCCGAGCGGCGATAAATATATCGGTCCGCGCGACCCGGATATCACCCGTTCCCCTGAATCCGCGGCGCAGTTTGAAAAGGAACTCAAAGCAATGATTGACGGTCATTACAACCACCCCTGTATAGTTATGTGGGTTCCTTATAATGAAGGTTGGGGGCAGTGGGATACTGTTAGAATTGTCAATCTTATCAAACAATGGGACCCGACCCGTCTTGTAAATAATGCGAGTGGATGGACAGACCGTAAGGTTGGCGATGTCCACGATGTTCACATTTACCCAGGTCCTGGGGCTCCGCCGCGCGAACCAAACCGAGCAATTGTCCTTGGTGAGTTTGGCGGACTTGGTTTACCGTTAAAAGGTCATACGTGGCAGGATGAGAAAAATTGGGGCTATCGCACTTATGCAACGCGTGAAGAACTGACAGACGCTTATCTTGCGCTTCTTGATAAACTTCATCCGCTAACCGGCAGCGCCGGTTTGTCCGCAGCGGTTTACACACAGACAACGGATGTGGAGGTTGAAGTAAATGGTTTAATGACTTACGACCGCGAAATAATTAAAATGGACAAAGAATTAATCGCCCAGGCGGCGAAGAAGCTTTACACTCCGCCGCCAAAGAGAACTATGCAGGGGACAAAATTGGTACCGCCTTCAACACCGCTGGTGGCTTGCGATCCGTATTTCAGCATCTGGTCTCCGGCTGACAATCTGACTGATGCAAACACAGTTCACTGGACGGGTCGTCAACATAGTCTTGGGGGATTGATTCGGATTGACGGCAAGCCGTTTAGAGTAATTGGCGCTGAACCGCGTCGGATTTCGGCTCTGCCGCAGAAAAACCTGACTGTATTGCCTACGCGGACAGTTTACGAATTTGAAGGTGCTGGCATAAATCTTGTTCTTACGTTTACAACTCCGGCATTGCCGGATGACTTAGATGTCCTCGCAAGGCCGGTTACTTACATTGAATGGGAAGTCCGTTCTGCCGATGCGAGGGAACACGATGTTTCTATTTATTTTGATGCATCAAGTGAAATTGCGGTGAACGAATCGCGACAAGAAGTAGTATGGGCTGCGGAGGATTTTGGCTCTATTGAAGCGCTCAAAATTGGCTCAAAAGACCAGCCTGTACTTGCGAAAAAAGGGGACGATTTAAGGATTGACTGGGGATATCTCTATCTTGCGGCGCCAAAGGGTGTTGCCGCTAAAACGATTGCTTCTGCTTACGCCTGTCGTTCGTCGTTTGCGGCAAATGGGAAGTTGCCCGAATTTGACAACAGACAACCGCGGGCTGTTCGCGAGGAGACTCCAACAGCCGCGATGGTCATTGACGCAGGAAAGGTCGGCAAATCCGCGGTGAATAAATGGATTATGATTGCTTACGACGACCTGTATTCAATCCAGTATATGAAGAAAAACCTTCGTCCATACTGGCGAAGGAATGGATGGGAAGCGGCTGATCTGCTTAAGGCTTCTGCAAACGAATATGGGCAGTTGAAGAAAAGATGTATAGCATTTGATAATGAATTGATGAAAGACCTTACGAAGGCTGGCGGCGAGAAATACGCAAAAATCTGCGCGCTGGCTTTCAGACAATGTTTTGCCGCTGGAAAGTTCGTTGCTGACGATAACGGAAAGCCAATCTCGTTTTGCAAGGAAAACTTTAGCAACGGATGCATCGGCACATCGGATGTGTTCTATCCGATGTCGCCGCAATTCTTGCTTTTTGGACCGACGCTTGCCAAATCGTTCATTGTTCCATTTATGAACTATGCGGCGTCTTCGCGCTGGAAATTCCCATTTGCGCCGCACGATTTAGGCACGTATCCCCACGCGAACGGTCAGGTTTACGGCGGTGGTGAACGGACTGAGGACAATCAGATGCCAGTTGAAGAGAGTGGCAATCTGCTGATTCTCTTTGCTGCGGTTGCTGAAATGGAAGGCAATGCAGACTTTGCCAAACTCTACTGGAAACAGCTGGAGCAGTGGGCAAATTATTTAAAGGAAAAAGGTTTTGACCCTGAGAACCAACTTTGCACAGACGACTTTGCCGGTCATCTTGCGCACAACGTCAACCTTTCAGCAAAGGCAATTTGCGGTCTGGCTTCATTTGCGAAGCTGTGCGAAATGACAGGTCAAAAAGACAAGGCGAAAGAATATATGCAGCTGGCGCGTGAATTTGTGAAGAAATGGCTAAAAGAAGCAGATGACGGCGACCACTATCGGCTTGCGTTTGATCGCCCCGGTACCTGGAGCCAGAAATATAATATTATCTGGGACAGAATACTTGGATTTAACCTCTGGGATAAAGTGGCTTTGCGAAAGGAAATGGACTTTTACAAGAAAATGCAGAATAAATACGGTTTGCCGCTGGATAACCGCGCTAAATACACCAAACTTGACTGGATACTCTGGACTGCCACATTGACACAGAACAGGAACGATTTTGAAGCGCTTGTTGACCCTGTGTTCAGATTTTTGAATGAAACGCCGAATCGCGTCCCAATGTCAGATTGGTATGATACAACAGATGCGCGCCAGATTGGTTTTCAGGCGCGCCCGGTTGTTGGGGGCGTTTTCGCTCAAATGCTTTATGACAGGCAGGTCTGGAAGAAATACGCCTCTCGGGATAAAACAAAGGCATCTGGTTGGGCGCCGATACCGACTCCACCTGTTGTGAAACCTGTTGTTCCGACTTCTGAAGGGCAGGGGTTTGTATGGCGGTATACAACTCAAAAACCACCTGCTGATTGGATGAAACCGGAGTTTGATGATAGCAACTGGAAACAGGGCGAAGGCGGGTTTGGGACGCGCGGAACGCCCGGGGCGCGGGTGCGGACGGACTGGAATACTTCAGACATCTGGCTTCGCAGAGAAATCACACTGCCGGATAAACTGCCAGCCGAAATGTTTATCAGATTGCATCACGATGAAGATGCGGAGGTATACATTAACGGCGTTCTTGCGCTTGCCACGACAGGTTTCACGACCGGTTATGAGGAGTTTGCGCTAACTCCAGCCGCAAAATCAGCGCTCAAACCGGGTAAAAACCTCGTTGCAATTCATTGCAGACAGACAGGCGGCGGTCAGTATATTGATTTTGGTCTGGTTGAATTAGAGCGGAAGTAATACTTCTATAATTGCCGAATTTTTCGCGTATGGTAGACAAAAATCATGCCCTGAATGAACTTTTTGACATTGTGGTCAAAGGTTTTTCAGAATATTTCGGAAGGAAACCGCGATGGGTTGTTGCCGCGCCGGGAAGGGTCAACATAATCGGCGAACATACCGATTATAACGATGGTTTTGTCTTGCCGATGGCGATTGAAAAATACACCGTCATTGCAGCTGACAACGCCAGCGCGGGGGCTATAAACCAGATTCGCTGGGTGTGCGGCGTAACAAAGAAGAATGCCGTGATAGAGATTGAAAAACCAGTTTCAAGAGCTGGAAAAGGGGACTGGAC
>JBAMMJ010000162.1:22317-28609 GCA_039793825.1 Verrucomicrobiota bacterium
AAACTATATCAGGGGGGTGATTAACGGTTTTCTTGAACTGGGCGCAAAGATACCGTCGCTGGATGTGTATATGTTTTCAACCGTGCCGATTGGCGGCGGTGTTTCAAGCAGCGCTGCGCTTGAAGTGGCTGCGGCTACTTTGTTAGAAGCAGTTTCTGGAAAACAAATTGATAAGGTTCAAAAAGCGCTTCTCTGTCAGAAGGCAGAACACACCTATGCCGGGATGCCGTGCGGGATAATGGACCAGTTTATCTCCGTACTCGGCGAAAAAGACCATCTGCTCCTAATTGATTGCAGGGACAAAAGTTATAAACTTGTTAAAATGAGTGACCCTGAAGTATCAGTGCTTGTTTTTAATACAAATGTGAAGCACAAACTCGTTGGGGGAGAATACGCCCAGAGGCGGAGTCAATGCGAGAAGGCTGCTCAACTCCTTGGTGTAAAAGCCCTTCGCGACGCCACGATGAAGTTGTTAGAAGAAAACAAATCCAGACTTGAGCCAGTTGTTTATAATCGGGCAAAACATGTGATAGAAGAGAACGAGAGGACGCTTGCCGCAACAAGACTGGTTGAAAATTCAAACTGGAAAGAAGCAGGCGAACTGCTTTACGCAAGCCATTATTCATTGAAAGAGCTGTATGAGGTTAGTTGTCGCGAACTGGACGTTGTGGTTGAGCTGGCGAAGAAGATTGGGATAGACGGCGGCGTTTATGGATGTCGGATGACCGGGGGCGGTTTTGGCGGATGCACCATTGCGCTTGTAAAAACTGCGCTTGTGAATCAGATTGCGGAGAAATTGGTCTCGGATTATAAAAAGCAGACTGGCATATCTCCTTCAGTTTTTGTCTCCAGACCTTCGCAAGGGGCAACGGTTTTAAAACAATAGGTTAACAATATGCAATTCAATCCGGAACAACATCCTCACAGGAGGTATAATCCACTTTTAGGCGACTGGATTCTGGTTTCGCCGCATCGCACGATGCGCCCGTGGCAGGGACATCGCGAGGCATCAGCGGTGGAACAGAGACCTGCCTACGATCCAAAATGCTATCTCTGTCCGAATAACAAACGGGCAAACGGTGAGTTCAATCCGCCGTATACGAGCGTATTTGTTTTCAAAAACGATTTTTCGGCGCTTCTTCCTGATGTGCCGATGGACAATCTGGACGGCGGCGATCTTTTTAAAGTCCAGCCTGTTCGGGGCGAGTGTCGGGTAATCTGTTTTTCGCCGCGTCACGACCTGACACTGCCGGAGATGGAACTATCAGCCATACTTGAAGTTATCAAGTTATGGATCAGACAGTTAAACGAACTCGGCGCGAAATACAAATGGGTTCAAATCTTTGAGAACAAAGGCACTATAATGGGCTGTTCAAATCCGCATCCGCACGGTCAAATCTGGGCGGGCAATTTTATTCCGCGCATACCGGAGGTTGAGGATTTAATGCAAAGGCAGTATAGCCAGAAGAAATCCGGTATTTTGCTTGTAGATTATGTGAAGCAGGAGATAGAATTAAAGACGCGTATAGTGGAAATTAATGAGAACTGGGTAGCGCTTGTCCCGTTCTGGGCGCTCTGGCCTTATGAGGTTCTGCTGGTTCCACGGGCGCACAGACTCCGATTGACCGACTTAACAGAGAGAGAACAGTCAGGTTTAGCGGAAATACTTAAGAAGTTATTGGTCCGTTATGATAACCTTTTTGAGACGAGTTTTCCGTATTCAATGGGTTGGCATAATGCTCCAACAACGGATGGCGATTTTTCTCACTGGCAACTCCATGCCCATTTTTATCCGCCATTGTTGCGCTCTGCAACTGTGAAAAAATTTATGGTCGGTTATGAAATGCTTGCCGAACCGCAGCGCGATTTAACGCCTGAGATTGCCGCTAAACGACTTTCCGAACTTCCAGCCCAGCATTATAAAGAAAGATTAAAAGCCGTAAAACAGAATTAAAAAAACGGGCTGGAATAGACCAGCCCGTTACAATTTTCTAAAATACCTATTTTTGCTTTCTGACATCAAGAACGGCGAGGTCGCCTCGGGCATTTCTGCAAAATATTTTGCCATTAGCGAGAACGGGCATTGTCCAGCATTTACCTGTAAGAGGTTGTGCTGTAGCAAGTTGTTTGTATCCGGTTGGGGTGGCTTCGGCAATGACCAATTTTCCGCCATCGGATAGCGCCACGATCTTGCCATCGGCAATCATCAGACCGCCGGTTTTTAGACCGCTCTGGTTCCACTTGAGTTCGCCGGTTGCGGCGTCAAGGCAGCGCAGGTCTCCTCCGCCGGCATTGCCGTCAAATCCATAGATATAGCCGTTGTAATAGACGCAGGTTGCGAAGTGGTTTCGCATATTTTTGTTTTCCCACAATTTTTTAATCTGCGCGTTCTGAAAATCGAAAAGACCGCAGCCACGATTGTAACCGGATGAAACAAAGACCCGATTGCCGAAGATTATCGGATCGGCGGCATTAACATCATAACTTGTTTTCCATTCAAATTCCCAGACTTTCTTGCCGTCGGCAATATTTACAGCGGTGACGGTTTTTGCGCCGAAGATGGCAGCAGCATTAATTGTCCCCATTGTGAATGGAACGGGTGTTGAGTAACCGGAAGCGCCTTTGCCTGTTGACCAGACGACTTTGCCGGTGTTTTTATCCAGAGCGACGCCGGCGTCGCCTGCGTTATAAATGGCAAGGTTGCCTGTGATTAAAACTGAACCAGAAAAGCCCCATTGCGGTCTTGCTATGGCGAGTTCTTTCATCAGGTCTTTACTCCAGATTACTTTTCCGGTTTCAGCGTCAAGACAATGCGCGTGTGCAAAACGGCTGAAGGTATAAACTTTATTTTCGTCCACCGTGGGGGTTGCTGTTGGTCCGCCTTCAAAATTATCCGGCGCAAGTCTGCAAGGGTAAGAGTATTTCCATTTTATCTCGCCGGTATTTTCATCAAGACAATAGACTGTATCTGTATCGTTTTGATTACCCATTGTGTAAACGCGTCCTTTACTTACCGAGACGGTGCAGAACCCGGTTCCGACGTTTGCTTTCCACAAAGTTTTTGGTCCGCCTTCGCTCCAGGTACTGACCCATCCACTTTCTTTTGAAATTCCGTCGTGATTTGGTCCTCTATAGCAGGGCCAATCGTCGCCAGATAAATTCAGGTTAGCTAATGAAATCCCAATTATTACCTGTAGAAGCGTAAAATTATTAAATTTATTTTTCATAGTGTTAATTTATCTATATAAATGCGATGTTTATGTCAAATTAATTGAAGAGCGGAAATAAATTTATTTTTTGATAATTCTTTTTATTAAAAGAAGAGTTTTATGCCGAACAATCTCTGATGTTCTGCGAGTGCGAAGCGGTCTGTCATTCCAGAAACATAGTCGCAAACAGCCCTGTGCCAGCCATCTTTATGAGCCCGTTTTTTGAATTGTTCGCTTAATTCATCTGGATGTTCTAAATAATATTTGAACAACTGCTCAAGCATTCGGACAGCGCGTCTATTGGGTTCGTGCACTTCCGGATTGAAGTAGAGATTTTTATACAAATACTTTCTCAACTGGAGATTAAGTTTTGACAGATTTTCGCTATACTGGACAAGCGGTTTTTTATATCTTCTGACGTCGTCGGCGGTTTTAACGCCTGAATCAGCGATTAATTTTTCCGTAGTTTTTACGATATCGTTTACCTCCTGATCGATGATACAACGAATGATAAAATAACGACGGCACTCGTCCGGGAGTTTACCGTAATGTTTTTGGACGAATCTGTGAGCGTCGCACCATATCTGGACTTCTTTTTTTAATTTGGCTTCGTTTAGCAAGCCGGTTTCAAGTCCGTCGTCCAGGTCGTGGCTATAGTAGGCGACTTCGTCGGCAAGATTAGCGACCTGGGCTTCAAGCGAAGGGAATCTATGGTATTTATCAAGTTTGATCAATGGTTTATCATAAGCTGAATTATGTTTTATCAAGCCCTCTCTAACCTCCCAGGTTAAGTTTAAGCCGGGGAAGTTTGGATATTTCTGTTCAAGAACATCTACGATTCTCAAACTCTGCACATTATGTTCAAAGCCGCCGTGATTTTTCATCAGCTTATTTAAGACTTTTTCGCCGTTGTGGCCGAACGGTGAATGTCCGAGGTCGTGCGCGAGTGCGATTGTTTCGGCGAGGTCTTCGTTTAATTGCAGGGCTCTTGCGATATTGCGCGAGATGGCTGCTACTTCCATCGTATGGGTTAGTCGGGTTCTGAGGTGGTCGCCGGTGCCGTTGAGGAAGACCTGTGTTTTATATTCAAGCCTTCTAAAGGCGCGGGAGTGTATCACGCGGTCTCTATCGCGCTGGAAGTGGGTCCGCATTTCTGGCGGGTCTTCTGGATAATTTCTGCCGCGTGTCTGGTCGCTAAACTGCGCATACGGGGCAAGGATAAGATGTTCTCTTTCTTCAAGTTGTTGTCGGGTAACTGGCATTGAACCGAAAAATTTTAGGCTAATCTTTTAAAACCTCGCCGGGGTCAATTCCTTTTAATTCAAGCAGTCTTACTATGACCTCTTCAATAAGGTTATTCGGGCAGGATGCGCCGGCGGTGATTCCGATAATTGCCTCGCCTTCGGGGAGCCAATTTTGAGTTTGCACCTCTTTTTGCAGATGCTGGTTGTAATGGACAATCAATTTATCAGACACGATTTTTGAGGCATTTTTAATGAAATAGGTTGGCAATTTTGCCTCGCCCATTTCGGCAAGGTGAGATGTGTTGGAAGAATTGTAACCGCCAATGACTATCAGCAGGTCTAATGGTTCGTTTAATAATTTTTCAAGGGCATCCTGACGTTCCTGAGTTGCGCCGCAAATAGTGTCAAAGTAACGAAAGTGTTTATCAAGATTTTCCTGTCCATATTTTTTTGCCATAGCGTTTTTTAAACGGCGCTGGACTTCTTCGGTTTCGCCGCGGAGCATAGTAGTCTGATTTGCAACGCCGATTTTTTGCAGGTGGATGTCCGGGTCAAATCCATCGGAATAAGCACCTTTAAACTTTTCAAGAAATTCAGCCTTATTGCCGCCATTCAAAATGTAATTGCAGACGTAATCAGTTTCGGCGAGTGTGAAGACAACCAGATAATGGCCTTTGCCGTTTGCGATTGCGCGAGAACTTGTGGCTTTGGTCTCTTCGTGCCAGGCTTTGCCGTGAATAATGCTGGTGACAGATTCGTTTGCATATTGTCTGACGCGCTTCCAGACGCTCATCACATCGCCGCAGGTGGTGTCTACGAATCGCACGCCTTTTGCCTTCAATTTTTCCATTGTTGCGACGTCTGTTCCAAACGCCGGGATGATAACGATGTCGCCTTCTTTTAAATCTTCAATGTCGGCGTTTTTTTCTTTGCCGGTGAGGAATTTGATTCCCATTGCGCGAATCTGGTCATTGACTTCCGGGTTGTGGATAATCTCGCCGAGTATGTAGATTGGTTGGTCTGGAAAGACGCGCCTTGCGGCGTAGGCAAGGTCTATGGCGCGTTCTACGCCGTAGCAAAATCCGAATTGCCTGGCGAGTTTTACCGTGAGTTTTCCGGGAACAACTATTGAATGACCGCGGGCGCGCAGTTTTTCTACAAGTTCGCTTCTGTAATGCGACATTACCTGCGCCTGCACGGTTTCCATTATGTCTGGTCGGCGCAGATTTATTTTTCCTGACTCTTTCTGCACAATTTCTGGCATATTAAATATAATTTTACAATTATCTTATTTTACCACACTTCGCCATATTGGCAAAGTTTCAGACTCTGCTCAATGGTTCATACATTGAACTTGAACAAAATTATATCGCCATCATTTACCACGTAATCGCGGCCTTCAATTTTGTAATATCCTTTTTCTCTTGCGTGGCTTACTGAACCGCATTCCACAAGTTTGTCCCAATGTATGACCTCTGCTTTGATGAAGCCGCGTTCAAAATCTGAATGAATTTTGCCAGCCGCTTTTACGGCCGTGGTGCCGGCGCGGACTGTCCAGGCTCTGACCTCTTTGTCGTTAAATGTAAAAAATGTTCGCAAACCCAGCAATTTGTATGTTGCTTTAATTAGCAGATTAAGACCTGATTCTTTAATTCCCAGCTCATTCAAATATTGCAGAGCCTCTTCAGGTTCGAGGTCTGCGAGTTCACTTTCAAGTTGGGCGCAAATCGCTATTGTGTCGCAACCGTAATGAGTTTGGGCGTATTCTTTCACTTTCATAGCGAACGGGTCGTCAAATCCTTTAGCTATTGAGGACTCTTTCAAATTGGCGACAAAGAT
>JBAMMJ010000162.1:28619-31427 GCA_039793825.1 Verrucomicrobiota bacterium
GTCGGTTTGTCTGTTAAAAACGAGCATTCTTTTATGATCTCTCTTTCTTCATTGCTCAAATTAAACGTCAGGACTGGTTTGCCGTCATTTAGATGGAATTCTATTCTTTGAAGGATAGAGTCTTCAGCAACGGCGTGTTTATCGCCGTGTTTTACTTCTTTTGAAATTCGTTCGCGTCGCTTTTTCAACAATTCAAGGTCGGCGATTATTAATTCGTAATTAACAATTTCTATGTCTCTTATGGGGTCTATGGTTCCGGGAATATGGGCTATGTCCGGGTCTTCAAAACATCTTACGACGTGAACGATGGCGTCAACTTCTCTGATATGACTTAAAAATTTATTTCCGAGCCCTTCGCCTTTTGAGGCGCCTTTGACTAAACCGGCGATATCAACAAATTCCACAGAGGTGGGGACCTTTGTCGCGACTTTTGCAATCTGCGCTATTTTATCCAGTCTTTCATCCTGGAGGTAGACCGTGCCAAGATTAGGCTCAATTGTGCAGAAGGGATAATTTTCCGCAGCTGCTTTTCGCGAACGGGTGATAGCGTTAAATAGTGTGGATTTTCCCACATTTGGCAACCCGATTATTCCGGCTTTTAGCATAATCAGAAAAATGCTGAAGTATAATTATACTATAACAACGAGCAATAAGTTGTATTTATATATTCAAACCAATCTATCTATTTTGTCAATTCATTGTAAAAGATAATTTCAGGTGATTCAGAAGGGACTTGATTACACGGATTTTTCTGTTGGCTTTAACCAGCGCTTTACAGTTTTTGATATATAAGGCATATTCTCAACATTATGAACTTGAAAAGATTAAGCACATCTGCATTGTTTTTGCTGGTTCTGGGCTATGCATTTACAGGCGCCGCAGGCGAAAAATGGGCTTATACAAATTTTAATCAAACTGTAAAAATTGCCCTTGTTTCTGATGTTCATATAAATCGGGGGACGAATCAGGCTCTGTATCAATCAAATTTTGAAAAGGCGATAGAACAGGTTAACAAGGCTAAAGTTGACGCCGTTGTATTGACGGGTGATTTGACTGAAGATGGAACAATGGAGGAATACGCCGATTTCAAGAGGCTTGTAAAAAAGTTTAATGCGCCGGCATTTATGTTGCCCGGAAACCACGATATTGGCAATAAAAAGATTGGCGGAAAAAAGAACGAGATTACCTTTAAACGGTTGATAGATTATCATCTAATTGTTGGCAAATCGTGGTTTTCAAAGGATGTGAATGGGGTCAGGCTGGTAGGAGCGAATTCGTGCCTGTTTGGCAGCGGATTTAAAAAAGAACAGGATATGTGGAAGTTTCTTGAGTCTGAACTCGGAAAGAAATCCCCAAAACCCACGCTGGTATTTATGCATTACCCACCATTCAGAGATAAACCTGAAGAAAAGGGCGGGGAATATTGGAATTTGGAGCCTGCTCAGAGGTTCAGGCTTTTCGGGCTCTTTCAGCAGGCTGGCGTGAGCGCGGTTTTCAGCGGTCATCTTCATTATTCTCTTACAAACAATTATAATGGAGTTCTTTATTACACGACGCATCCCACCTCATTCGGGCTCCCGAAAGGCAAACAAAAACCGGGTTGGACGTTGATTACCGTTTCCAGCAAGGGAATCAAACTTGAACAATTTTTTATTGAACCCGGTAAAAAACAGTGATGTCTGACGTTAGTATGAAACTTGAAATTATCAACACAGGTAGCGAACTGTTAACCGGGTCGGTTTTAAACACGCATCAGCAATATTTGTGCAAAAGATTGTATGAACTTGGTTTTGAAGTAATACGCCAGATTTCAATTCCTGATACAGCGGATGAAATTAAATCAGCCATTTCTGACTCATTAAAACGAGCGGATGTAATTATAACAACAGGCGGTTTAGGACCTACTTCAGACGATCGCACGCGCGATGCGGTAGCAGAGTTGATCGGAAAAAAACTCATTTTTGACGAGCAGGTTGCGGTAAATATAAGGAATTATTTCCGAAAGAGGAACCGAACAGAACCGAAGAGCGCAAAGGTTCAGGCTTATATACCCGAA
The DNA here is from genome assembly GCA_039793825.1 of Verrucomicrobiota bacterium. Lineage (GTDB taxonomy): Bacteria > Verrucomicrobiota > Verrucomicrobiia > Limisphaerales > JAKPVM01 > JAKPVM01. The sequence continues at coordinate 30,676 of JBAMMJ010000162.1, forward strand.
GGGGCAATTGTATTGCAAAATCAATTCGGCACAGCGCCCGGAATTGTAATAGAGGTTGATGTTAATAGAGGCGAACCGACACAAGCAGCAAAATCGTTGTTGATAATGCTTCCCGGGCCCCCAAGAGAATTGTATCCAATGTTTGATAGACAGGTTATCCCGTTGCTGAAAGATAGATTTAAGAATTTAACATTCTTTTGCAAGATATTGAGAACCACGGGGATTCCGGAGTCTATACTTGAAGAGACAATAAAAGATGCAATTAAACCGTTTGAAGAACAGGGACTGATTGTCGGTTATTGCGCGAGGGTAGGGGAAGTTGATTTAAGACTTGAGGCAAGGGGGAACAATGCAGAAAAAATTGTGACTGATGCTGAAGCTGTGGCGCGCAAATTGTTAGGTGATTTTATTTATGGAGAGGGAGACACAACGCTTGAGTCTGTGATTGTGGAAATATTGAAAAAGAAAGGGAGAAGAGTTGCCGTTGCGGAGTCCTGCACAGGAGGCTATGTGTCGCACAGAATCACCAATGTACCCGGGGCATCGGCTGTTTTCTGGGGCGCTGTGATAAGTTATTCAAACGATGCGAAAATGCGGATTCTGGGCGTGTCTGAGAGTTCTCTAATATCTTATGGCGCCGTTAGTGAGCAGGTGGCGAAAGAAATGGCTGAAGGTTTGAGAAGATTATCAAAGAGCGATTACGCAATTTCATTGACCGGGATAGCGGGTCCTGGTGGCGGTTCAGAACAAAA
>JBAMMJ010000163.1:0-14473 GCA_039793825.1 Verrucomicrobiota bacterium
TCTTTCATATGAAGCGATTGAATAACTTCTTCAGTTATTGAGTATCGGAACTTTCCGCGTTCTTTCCATTCCGCAATCTGTCTATGCCAGGCATCGTATTTTTTCTTTAATGGTCTCTTGGAAAGAATCTTATTCAACTGTTCAAGAGCATATTTAACGTCGCATATTATTGGATACTGAACGCGGCGATTTTTGTTATGCTCTGAGGCGTCAATATCAATGTGCACGATGATGCCATTTTCACAGAATTTTTCGGCTTTTCCTGTCACCCGATCATCAAAACGGACGCCAAGCGCAAGAAGCAGATCAGCGCCATCTTTTAATTTCACCATCGGCTCATTTGGATTTTTTCTTATAGCATACTCGCCGTTCACAGCCCAGTTTGCAAAGGCGGCGCCGTGCATTCCGAGCCAGCGCAACGACAATGGGTGTTCTTCGGGAAATGCGCCGCAGCCCATAATCGTTGTGGTTACCGGCACGCCGGTGAGTTCAACAAACCGCCGCAATTCTTTTGACGCTCCTGAGGTAATTATACCACCTCCGCAATAAATCACAGGACGCTCGCATTTCTCAAGCAATTCTACAATCTGTTCAAATATAGATTCATCTGCCTTAACGTCCGGATCATATCCCGGAATATCCATTTCTATGTCCCAATTGGGTTTGGTGACTGTCTGTTGAATATTCTTTGGTAAATCTATTACGACCGGCCCCGGTCTACCGCTTTGAGCAATATAAAATGCCTCTTTTACAATTCTGACAAGATCGTTCACATCTGTGACAAGATAACTATGCTTCACTATTGGAAGGGTAACACCGAACATATCGGTTTCTTGAAAGGCGCTCTTGCCGATCATCCATTGCGGGACCTGTCCTGTAATCGCAACGAGCGGCACCGAGTCCATATAAGCGTCCGCTATAGAGGTAACCAGATTCGTGGCGCCAGGACCGCTGGTTGTCATACATACGCCGGCTTTTCCTGTTGAGCGGGCATATCCGGAAGCCGCAAATCCTCCACCTTGTTCATGACGTGGGAGAATAGTTCGTATCTTTTTTGAGCGCGTTAATGCCTGATGCACCTCCATACTTGCACCGCCCGGATAAGCAAAGATTGTATCTACGCCTTCCCGTTCAAGTGCTTCAACAAGTATCTGACTCCCCGTCATCAACTTTTCTGCGCCTGACTTACTTTCTTTTTTAGCCATTGCTCCAGTTAACGTTGCATTCATAGTTTTTATGTGTCTTTTGGCTGACCGTCGCAGGTAAATAAAAACCCACGACCGTTGCCAGCCGTGGGTTCTTGTCTATAATCTTTTTACTCCGATTACCGACAAGCACCTACGGCGCCGTCACTAACGACGACGACAACCAGTAGAACTTGTCGGATATTAATACTCATAAATTAATATCTTACAATGACTAATTTATAACAATGCCCGAAAATGTCAACAGAAAATATAATAATTTTGCGCAGGTTTAAATGTATGTTTTTTACACACATTTTGTTGTATTGATGTTAGAATATTGGTTATGAGAAACACTTTCTTAAATCCATTATTTATTTGGTTTTCATTCTTAAACTTTCTTCTGGCTTCAGAGAGTTCTAACGATTGGTTTGGCAAAAAATTTATTCATCTTGGCTGGGACATACCGAATACTGAATATTTGAGGCTGCACTGGCAGGAAATGGAGGAAAAAAGTCCATTTGACGGAGTTATGTTTTATATTGTGGGGAAACCGGACGGGAAAAGAAGAGTTGATTCGCAATCGGCGTGGGATACAAATAAATGGAAAATTGACTGGTTTACCAACGCTATCCAAGATTTAGGACAATGCCAATTTAAAAAATTCACCGATAATTTTATAAGATTTAATGCAACACCGGGAAATATTGACTGGGAGAATGACGAAGGGTGGAATATCCTTTTTGAAAAAGCGCGGATATGCGCAAGAATTTCAAAGGCTGTCGGCGCAAAAGGGCTCGCCATTGATTTTGAATCGTATGGAAAACCGCAATTTAAATACGATTACAATTCCAGATTATCTTTTGAACAGACAAAATCGCTGGCAAGAAAACGGGGACAGGGCTTTGTTCAGGCGATTACAAGGGAACAACCAGATGCAATTCTACTCGCATTGTGGCTGAATAGTATCAATTTCAGAGCCGCAAACTCGGATAATCCAGATTCGGTTTTAATTGGCGAAGAATACGGATTGTTGCCTGCGTTTATTGATGGAATGTTAGATTCCATACCGCCTTCAATGACGCTTGTGGATGGCTGCGAATTAGGATATTATATGGATAGTTCCGAAGAATTTCTTCAGGCGGCGCATAATATTCGCTCCTGGACTGGCGCAGCAATGCGACTTGTATCTCTGGAAAACAGAAAAAAATATCTCGCTCAAATGCAGGTCGGATTCGGGATTTATCTTGATATGTATTTAAATGAAGCGGGAAACAGAAATTATTTTCCACCGCTTGATGGTTCGCGGCTTAAACGGCTTTATAGAAATCTGACCGCAGCAGCAAACGCCGCAGATAAATATGTGTGGATTTATGGTGAACAATGTCGCTGGTGGCAAACGGCTACCAGCGATAAATGGTTTGAAAATCTGAGTAAGACTGTTGGAAAAGGCAGACTCTGGGACGAGGCGTTGCCGGGCATTGCAAGATTAATTACATTTGTAAATAAACCGGAACAATTCGTTGAACAGGAATTAAAGAGTAAAACCCTGACCAACATTGCGGTTAATCCCGATTTTTCTATTATCAGCAATAATGGCAACTTAACAGGATTTTCGGTCTGGCAAGATGAAAAGTTGCCCAAAGGCGTCTTTTTGCCCGATAAAAATATTGGGAATGGCAGTGCGCTTGCAAAAAAGGTCTTGCGGGGGTGCTTGATTCAAAAACATAACGTAATCGCCGGCGAGTTTTATTATTTGAGGGTAAAGTCGTTGTCCAAAGGCAACTCTGCGCCGTCATTGATGGCGCGTTGGCAAACAACGGATGGAAAATGGTGCTGCGAAAACAAAGATAAAATATTCACCTTTAAGAAGACAGATAGCCAATGGCAAGTGGCGCAGGGATGGGTTCAGGTTCCAGAGCGCGCTGGTTATCTTGTAATTCTTTTAAATGTTTCGGGTCAAATAAAAGATCAAGACCAATGTTGGTTTGACGATTTAGAGGTCTATAAGTTGCCGCCGCTATTTTAGAAATTAATCAACTGTTTAACGCAAATAATCAAGCAACGATTTGTTCAATATTGCGGCGCCTGTTTGCAAAGCAGCGAGAAACGCGCTCTGAGTCTGGTTCAATTTCAGGATGGTTGATGGAAGGTCGGTATCGGTCTCCCCTGAGATACTGTTTTCAAGATTTTGCGCTTTGAAGGAGTGAAAATCATCAATTGTCTGAAGATGCGCCTTTTTAACGCCGCTATCGGCGAGTTGAAGGATAAAATGTTTTTCGTCTTTTTGCAGATTTACAGTGTCTACATCCCGAATTGATTTTGTATCTGGAGCAAGAAGATGGTCGCGAAGGGAAATTAGATGATTTAAAAAATCGGCTTCTGTTCTTGGGTCAGTGAGTAAACCGGTCTGGCCTGAACCGCTTGAATTTGCCGCAGGAATGTCAACAGCCATTGTTGCAGTATGAGAAATCTGGTATTGCGGCACTTTTTCATCTGAATTGAATGAAACAGAAATTATCTTGCCATCGGCATCCTTTGTAACACTGACCGGTGGTTGCGAACCGTTAATTCCGCCGAATAGATACGAATCGTTATATTTTGAGTTAGCAATCTGGACCACCTGATCTATCAGGTTTGAAACCTCTATTGCGTAGGTTTTTAATTCTTCAGGCGTTTTTAAAGAATCTGCCGCGATTGCGATTTCGTTTGCTCTGTCGGAAATTGTTTTTATGCTCCTTATAGAGTTATACACAACATCAACTTTATTCTGAAGCGACGCTATATTTTTTCTATATCTGTTTATGAGACCTAACTCCTGTTGTAAATCCATCACTCGCCCCATTGCTGAGGGATCATCTTCTGGCAGGGTAATTTTCTGACCGCTTGAAATCTGCTCCTGCAATTTATTTTGTCTCGCCGAGAGCCGTCCAAGTTGGTTTACCAGCGAGTCCGGAAACATATTTGATGTCACTCTCATAATAAAATTACCAAATTATCGTTTTATACTTAATACAGAATCCAGCAGATCATCCACTATTGAAATTAATTTTGCCGACGCTTCAAAGGCGCGCTGATACTTCATAAGTTCAGTCATTTCTTCATCAATTGAAACTCCGCTAACAGAATTTCTTTTTTGCAAAATCAAATTTTTAATTGTGTTCTGGTCGTCAAGTCTCTGGTTCACCCGACTTACCTCGGCGCCCACATTTTCAACAACCTGTCTATACGCCTCGCTGAATGTGGAATTATTTAGCGCAGCTATTTTTTTGGTGGCAAGTTGAGCAAGCTCATTGACTACCTGATTTGAATTTGACGAATTAGCAGAATCATTTAACTGAATTAAAGCGGGATTTTGAATAAGCGCGTCATTCACCCTGATTGTGGCGGCGTCGGTTCCAGTAAAAAAGTCCTGTCCGTTTGTCCCATTCAGACTATAACCGCCGGAATGAATGGAGTTTACTTCATTAATTAATTGAGCTGCAAGGTTGTTAATGCTTGTTTTAACGGCAGCGATTATCTGGTCTCTCAGGTCAATAGCGCCTTGAACAGAACCGCCGCCGGATTGGATTTGATTTGCCGAATTTTTCAGCACCACCACAACATTGCCATTAGCATCTGTTGAAGTTTCAAAGGAATCAATCTGATTTAAACCTGAAATTATCAAATTTCCATTTACAGATACATTTACCCCGCCGTCTGGCTCTTCCGAAACATCAATCTTAAAAATTCCTGCAAGTTCTTCCAGTTTCTGCTGTCTTAAATCGCGCAGGTCATTTGCTCTGGCATCCGAGCCAAACTCCTGTTGAGAGATTTCCTTATTCAACTCAACTATGTCCTGTAACAGACTGTTTGCCTTGTTGACATCTGAACTTATAGAATCGTTTAAAAAAGAGGTTAAATTATTCAGATCAGATGAGAGTTGATTAAACCTGCTTGCAAGCATCCGCGCGTTTTGCAACAGAACCGTCCTGTCCGATAACGAAGAAGGGTTTAATGACAATTTGGAAAAAGAATCAAAGAGGTTCTGCATTGCCGCCGCTATTCCCCCCGATGCCAATGTTGAGCTGGAATCGGATGTTGTTGAACTCTGTCTATCCACCCGTTCGTTAAGATAAGATTGAAGCATACCAAGAGATTTTTGCTGCGATTGTAAATAGGAGGTGATAGAGGTTTCCGACTCATATTGTCGGTCGTAAATGGATTCTCTTACCTGCTCAATCGCTATTGCCTGAACGCCGCTTCCGAGTTGCCCGGCTGATGTTTGTTGCGCAGTTGCAGTTTGCAGAACAACTCTCTGCCGCGCGTAGGCTGGGTTATTTACATTGGCGAGATTGTGCCCGGAGACTTCAATTCCGAGCTGGTGAGCCTGCAGCGACTGCGAACCCATATTTAATATGCTGAAAAGTCCGGGCATAATTTTATCCAATCTCGTTATATAAGGATGTTGTTTGCGGTAGTATAGAATTGAACGCGCTTCCGTTATGGTTGTAAAATGTTGAACAAAGTCCGGGCACAAGGGCGGATATTAACTGCTGAATCATTTCAATTGAACGTTTCAACAATAAATGATTTTGATTTGCGCATTTGTGAATTCTGCCAATCAACGAATTATTCTCGTCTATCAACGCGTTCAACAATATTTGATATTCTTCAGAAAGGTGTTTAATAACTTCGGAATAACTGGATTTTTCATCAATTCCGAGTTCAACACATAGTTCTCGTTTTGCCTGTTCTGTTGCCTTGCGCGCGTTTTGTATTACGCTTGTCTGAACGCTTATTGCGGAAATATCTTCAAGAACACCGGTGGTATTGCTGTCTAAAACATTCTGTTGTTGTTTCTCCAGCAAGGCGAGCATCTCCCCATATTGCTGTAGTTCATACCGCAAAGCCTCAATTAACCTTTCAGCAGCATCATTTATCATATAGAGATATTCCCTGTCTCTTGTTTGTTTGAATTGGATTTGATAATCTGGCTTTGAATCAGCGACGATATCTTCAACGGTTCGGATTTGCTGAGCGCCTCGGCAAGGTTTGAAACCATAAAGTCACGGTAAATTTCATCGCGCGCTGAATTGTATGAATACTTTGATTTAACAACTGGCTTTTGAGTTTCTGAGAGCATCATCCTCAAGAACATAGTTTCAAAATGTCTGCTTGCCACAGCAACTTTTTGTTTTTCATCAAGTGTTTTTAACTGTGGCAATTTTTCAATCGGCAAATCCATAGCCTCTTTTGGCAATGCTTTTCCGATGTTGTTAACAGCGCTCATAAACAGATTCATTTAATAATTAATTCCGCCTGCAATGCTCCTGCCTGTTTCATAGCCTCAAAAACCGCCATCATATCGCGCGGAGTAAATCCCAACGTATTCATTACCTGCGCCACTTTTTCTACTGTCGGCAACTCTGGAATTGCGACGAATGACGCCTTGTTCTCAGTAACCGTTGTATCGGTTCTCTGGGTAACGACAGTTTCGCCTGTCTGGCTTAAAGGCAACGGCTGCGAAACATCAAGCGTGGAGGCAATATTGATTGTAAGATTGCCGTGAGAAATGGCGCAATTTGATATTCGGATGCGAGCATTTGCCACAATAGTGCCTGTTCGTTCATTGATAATTATTCGCGCCGGAGTATCGGGAACTACTTCTATTGATTCAAGTCTGGCAATGAAGTCAATGGGATTCTCGTTCGCCCATTCGGGCATATTAACTTTCACCGTGCACATATCCAGGGCTTGAGCGGAATTTGTGAATTTCTGATTTATTGCGGCTGCGATTCGCGCCGCAGATGTAAAATCTGGCTGCCTTAACAATAATTCAAGCGAATTCTCTCTAACGATGGTTGCCGGTATTTCGCGTTCAACAATCGCGCCACCGATTATCTGAGCAGTAGTGGGATGATTTTTTTGCACTGTTGCGCCGCCGCCTCCACCTGTTCCACCGATAAATCCGCCTACGGCAAGAACACCCTGGGCAACTGCGTAAATCCTGCCGTCAGCCCCCAATAGCGGCGTTTGCAAAAGCACGCCGCCCTGCAAGGTTTTTGCGTCGCCCATAGCAGAGACGGTAACGTCAATCCGCGTTCCGGGTTTTGCAAATGCCGGGATGTCAGCAGTGACAAGAACTGCAGCAACATTTTTTGCCGATAACGTAGACGCCGGAACATTTATGCCAAATCTTTGAAGCATATTGGCGACGCTCTGCAAGGTGTAAGTTGGATTTTTATCGCCTTCTCCGGCAATACCGGTGACAAGGCCGAAACCGACCAACTGGTTATCCCGCGCGCCGGCAATCATTACAAGGTCTTTTATTCTTATTCCATACGTCTGGGCAAATATTGGACATACCTGCACGAGCGCCGTCGCAATGACGGCTAACAAAATTCTATATTTAGAAATGTCTCTTAACATTTTAAAAAGGCGATATTTTGTCCCAAACTTTGCTAAACCAACCTTTCTTTGATGCGTCAGTAACGGTTCCGCGAGAAATGAAATTGATGGTAACGTCAGCAACGTTATAACTATAGACTGTATTGTTTGCCATAATGTCTTCGCTTCTTATCACCCCACGTAAAACAACATCCTGAACCTCTCCACTAAAACTTGTCTGACGTCGCCCCTCCACCACAAGATTTCTATTCGGCAAAACGTCCACAACCCGCACTGCGATCCGGGCTGTGATTTTCTCGCTGTTATTTATCTGTCCGCCCCCGTCAAAAGATGTGCCACTTGAATATTTGAGCGCCGGGTATTGTCCATTTTTTGTTAGAAATCCGCTCGCCTGTGGACCGTATAAAAATTGAGATATACCGACATCGGCGCTGGATTTTTTTGAAGTCTTTGTATTTGAATCTTTAGAAGTTGACGCGCTTTCTTGAACGATGATTGTAATAATATCGCCAACCCTGCCGGCTCGTTTATCGGCGAACATTGAGGTGGCATTTTCGTCGTTCCACAACGAATCCGCGCTCAAGCATAAGGCGTAAAAACAAACCGCGCTCAAAATAAATTTACAAATATATAGATATCGTGCCGTCATTTTGAACCTTTCCCAATAACTCGCGACGAGTTTGAGGATTTTTTATTTTTATAACCTGTCCGGGCGCCCCGTCTTCTAACGCTTCAACTTTTAAAGAAATAGTCATTGGACCATCTACGTGATGCGCTTCTACCAATTGCCCACGTTTTATAATCGGTTTCATTCGGATACTTCGCGGGTAAATTGGCTGACCTTGCGGAATATTTTCCACCAGTTCAACATCGTTGTAATTAGATGGCAAATCCTCAAGCCACTCGCGCATCTGAAAAATATCGCGTTTAGAAAAATCAACATCGCTTTTATTCAACACAGTTCCGCGCGTCAACGGTCTGGCAGCTATAATCACTTCTTTCCATAATTTTGCATAAACTACGACTTGAAATGGACCAAGCGATTCCTTATCCGACCGCCATTCAAATTTAACCATCATAGTTGGCGATAATTGACGCCCCGGACCTTCTATCAGTTTGAAAACGCCATTAGATGAAACCGTTTTCAGCATCGTCCAGGGACGCGATAATCTTAATTCAAGTTCTGATTTGCCGTCGCAATATTGCTGCTGAAGCGTCTTTGTTAAAAAATCAATCACCATCTGTTCATTTATAAAAAATGCCTTACCCTCATTTGCCACATTCGTGGTCTGCTGTTGCTGGATATTTTGAGCGCACAGTGGCTGAGCGAGCAGAGTTGCAACAAACAAGCAAGCCACCGCGCCAGCTATACAGGTTATATTTTTAATTGCTTTGAACATAATTAAGTGCGACGAAGGTTATTGCTCATCTGCATCATCTCATCGGCTGCCTGCGCCGCTTTTGCATTTATTTCATAAGCCCGCTGAGCCATAATCAGGTTCACCATCTCCTCCACGACCTTGACATTTGACATTTCAAGAAATCCCTGCGCAAGTCTGCCGAACCCGTTTTCGCCGGGATTCCCCTGTTCAGCGGGTCCACTTGCCAATGTTTCCCGATATAAGTTTCTTCCAAGACTTTCCAAACCGGCGGGGTTTGCGAATCGCACCAACTGAACTCTGAAGGTCTGCCTTCCAGAGGCGCCGTCGTAAGTAACCTCGCCGTCGGATGAAATAGTAATTGAAGTTGTTCCGGGTGGAACGGGCTGAAATCCGCCCTGCAGAACAAGCCCATCGCTTGTGGTTATTCTGCCGTCTGGACCCATTTTCAACGCGCCGTCCCGTGTGTAGGCGCGCGTGCCGTCGGGAAGTTGAACTTCAAAAAATCCATCTCCTTCAATGGCAACATCAAGTTTCTCGCCTGTTTGAACAAGTTCGCCCATTGTGAATATTCTTGATGTTGCAACCGGTCTTGACCCCTGTCCGATCTGTAATCCTGTTGGCAATTGATTTCCGCCGCCCTGCTCGGCTCCCGGAGCCTTTGTAACCTGATACATCAAGTCCTGAAATTCCACCTTCATCCGCTTGAATCCCGTCGTGTTAACATTAGCAAGGTTATTTGCTATCACATCAAGATTTAACTGTTGGGACTCCATCCCGGACGCAGAACTATATAATGCTCTCAACATAACCTGCTCCTTTTACCTCGTTAAAATTACGCTGTGCCGGAAAGTTCGTTTATCGTCTTTCCAATCCGCTCGTCTTGCATTTGAATCAACCGCTGATTCGCTTCATAAAAACGCATTGCAACAATCAAATTGCCCATTTCAAGCAACGGCGACGCATTAGATTCCTCAACACATCCCTGTTTTAGAACCGGATTTGCAACCTGAAATGATTTTATCTTTGGATCGTCAGCCAAAAAATAACTTCCATTCAAAACCTTTAACAAATTTGGGTTATCAAAATTAACTATTCTAAGTTTGCCTTTTACCTCTCCTCCTTGAGATATTTCGCCCTGTGGTGTTATAGCGATGGCGTCAACATTTTTAAGGTCAAATTGAACCGGTCCATTTGTGGTCATCACCAGCCAGCCGCTTTTGTTAACAAGTCTGCCCTGTGAATCTAAATGAAACTCGCCATCGCGAGTATAAGCAAACCCACCCTGCGGCATTTGAACCTCAAAAAAACCCGAACCATCAATCGCAAAATTGGTTTTTTCACCGGTATATTTTATTTGTCCCGGCATCAGGTTCTGCACTGTTTTTGATTGCGGCATCAATCCCTGTGTCAGAATGCCATAATTTGGATCAACGGTTAAAAAACCCGATTGAATAGCCGAGAAAGAAATTTCGCTCTTCTTATAGCCAGGTATCATTGCGGCGGATAAATTTTCTGCTATCATATCCTGCCATTTCACTGTCGCGTTTAATGCCGCCGCAGCTTGATATAGACTGACGTTCATCGCAATGAGGATTAGCAATTGTTGTGCCAGCCTTGAATTACTGAATTTTTGCAGTTTTTAACGCGTGAAAATGGAAATTTATACCCGAATAGTGTTTTAATAGAAAAATTTTCCTACGAAATTATTATCCAGCAGGGATTGTATATACGCAGTTTAAAGTGTAGGTGTGACCGCAAGGACATTTCAAAATTATTTTTGTTAAGCGATTTCCTTCTCTTTTGAGTTCAATCTGTGGGGTAAAGGAAGCGACTTTCGGAGGTGTTGTGGAGGGGAAATTATCCTGTCGGCTCGCAATCGGTCTAAAATCGCAGGCAGCGGCTTCAGGATTTTTCCCTTCGCTTTTTGAAGGCAAATTCCCGCTTATCATCTCGTCAATTGGAACAAATCTGCCTTGCATAAATAGATTATTTCTGGGCGACTTTCAACATAACACTGACCCTGCGCTGATTTTCGTGCTCTGGTGGAATTTGCGCCATAGGTTTAGTATCAGCATAGCCGGCAACTTTTCTAATTTGTTCAGGTTTTACGCCGTGAATTAACAATTTTCGGCGAGCCGCGTTTGCGCGGTCTGCGGTTAGTTCCCAGTTTGTGTAGTCTTCGCGGGTTACTGGATGCCCTTTTTCTGTATGGCCTTCAAGTTCAATTGTGAAATTTGTATATCGTGAAATCTGCCATCCGAGAGTAGAAAATACCCAATCTCCGTATTTTGTGAAAACCGCTGAATCGGGCTCAAATATTGGGCGACGGGCCTTGTCAAAGACGCTAATCAGGAGTCCTTCAGGAGTCAGTTCCAGTTTAATAGACTCATCTTCATTCATCTCGCTTTGCTCTTTCAATGATTTTAGCAACTCCTCGTTTAACCTTCGCAACACGTTAAGTTCAACTGCTGACGCAGAATCAAATTTGCCTGAGGTGTTTTTTTCTGCCTGAATCTGACGGCTTGGTATAAGACCGGTAGATTCTTTCATTACTGGCATAAACGGATGTTTAAACGACCGGGCAACGGCTTCTTTGATTTTCTGGTCCTGAGAAGTAAGCCACAAGACAATAAAAAGCGCCATCATACCGGTAACAAAATCGGCGTAAGCCACCTTCCATGCGCCACCGTGCGAATGTTGTTTCTTAGCCATTTAAGTTTGCCCTGCGATTATGTCTTTGCAATGGATATAGACTTGACCATAGTTTCCAATTCATCGGCGGTCGGTTTGATTTCGCTTTCAAGCCCGCGCCGCGCCAATTCAATCGCCATAATAGGCGCCATTCCGCTGGCAAATCCGCTCACGGCGCTTGCAATGCACTTGATATAGTCAAGCTCGGATTTGCCGACAAATTCAAGTTTTACCGCCAGTGGATTAAGATATCCATACGCCAACAAAATACCAAGAAATGTTCCTACAAGAGCCGCTGCCACTTTTTCTCCAATCTGTTCAATTGGTCCAGAAATCGCAGCCATAGTTATGACAATCCCGAGCACTGCCGCCACGATACCAAAACCCGGCATTGAATCGGCGGTTCTCGTGAGCACATTTACAGGGGCATGAATTTCGTCTTCCATCCTTTCAAGTTCTATTTCCATTAACATCTTGAGCTGTTCGGGCTTAACCTTTCCATCTATGACCGGACGCAAACTTCCGCACAAAAATTCCACTGCGTGTTTATTTTTTAGAAATGATGGATATTTCGTAAGGATGCTGCTGGCTTCGGGATTAACAACGTGGTCTTCAAGGGCTATCATCCCGTTGCGCCGCGCAAGCATAAAAAGTTCATATAGGGCTTTTAATAAATCTTCATAATCTGCCCTGCCGTGCGGGTTACCTTTGAGAGCAAGCAATGTTTTTTTGATAATATCCAGCAACACTTTTCTGGGAGACATTGTAATCAGAGAGCCCATTGCGGCGCCGCCAATTATTATCAACTCGGAAATATGCATCAACACTATTGGATTTCCTCCTGCAATTATAAACCCGCCAAGTACTGAAAAAGTTACTACTATTGCTCCTGTTATTATTATCATATAAAAACTTTAAGTTTTTATGATATAACTCCGTGTCTTTGCAAAAATGCCCGAATGGACAAAATCGCCTGAGTATGAATCTGGCAAATCCGCGATTCGGTTAAACCAAAAGCTTCGGCAATCTCCTTTAATCTCATATTTTCAAAGTAATACATTGCAAGCACCTTGCGTTGTATAATAGGCAATTGTTCAATTCTACGGGCGATCAACATAACAAATTCCCGTTTCTGGGCATCAACATCGGGAGGGTCAACAGATTTATCCGCTATTGATTCGTGCAACGAGCAACTATCTCCTTCTTCGCCTTCTATTACCGCGTCAAGACATATAAAAGTAACCGGTTTAATCTCGGACAAAAGACGCTCGTATTCTTCTATAGATATATTTAAACACCTGGCTATCTCTTCCTCTGAAGCGACACCGCCCTTGGCAGATTCTACTTTATTAATCGCCTCCTGCACTTTCCTTGCTTTTGAATGGATAGAACGCGGCACCCAATCCATTCTTCTTAATTCGTCTATTATCGCCCCGCGAATTCGGGCTTTTGCGTAATTTTCAAATGAACTTCCGCCGGATGGATCGTAATTTCTTATCGCCTGGAGCAAACCGACCAGACCAGCGCTATAAAGGTCGTCATTACTCACATAGTCGGGCAATGTTATAGCGATTCTTCCTACCGCGCCTTTCACAAGGTGAAGGTAGTTCTTTACCAATTTTTCCTCTATCTCAGGATTGTTTCTGGATTTGTAATAGAGGTTCCAGAGGTCTTTGGCGGTTGGTTGTGCCGTTTTAGATTCCGCAATCTCAAGGTCATCGGTTTTCATACGCCATTTTTAGCATTTGCTTCTTGTTTCTCTGGTTGCTGACTGGCTCTCATTGATTCTGATTCCTGTATGCTTTTAATCCATACAGTCCCCCACCATTTCATTAAAAACCCGGCAATGTAGGCAGCCACCGCAGATTTCCATATCACATCTTGCCACGAACCCGACTGCGCTACTCCAAGTATCACACCAATTCCAAATCCCACAAAACCGCCAATCATGAGCATCAGTTTCATCTTGCTGTCTCTTACATAGCAATTGGTTTGCCAGTTTAGAAAAATGTGAAAATTTGCAGTTTTAAGCCCTATTAAGAGGGAAATAACCTTTGAGAAATGACATCAAAATTGTTTGAATAAATCTCACCGGGAATATTTTGCCCACCACTCAAAAAACCAACCGTGTAATTTGTTCCTAATACAAGGTTAAAAATCTTTCCCAGAAGCGCGCCTTCATCAATATGGGTAAAAACAAGATCGGAAATATTAATACTGCTAAATGCCCTTGCTTGCGCTATCAATAAACGAGTATCGTAACAAAGATTCAGCACAAGGTGAATATGAGGATTTCTGAACTCGGCTAAAACCTGGCTCAACTTCTCTATCGCCACTCTGTTTTGCCAATCTACTCCCGGAAGATCAACAAAAACATAGCCCTTTTCAAAATCCACATCAGATATGAAATTTCGTGTAAATGGAATCCCGAGAATTTCGCAATAAAGCGCCGGCAATTCTGACGTATTTGCCGTTACGGCATCCATTTGAATTACTCTGGCTGGACTGGATTGCGCAAACACAATCCTTGACAATAATTTGCACAGAAATGTTGATTTTCCACAACCCGGCGAGCCGATAAATATATGCACTCCTTCTGGCAACTGCTCGGTTTGTTTTCCATTGAAAAACCGTTTTAGTTGTTCAATTAATCTCCGGGCTTCAATAGGTGTCGGTAGGGCTTCGCAAGACTCACCACCAGAAATATCTTCAACTATTGTCCTTGCATATAAAGCCTCAATGCCAAGCCTTTGCAAAAAATCAATCCGCCAGTCTTTTCTTTCAGTAATACCTGGTTCGTCTAAATAATTGGAAGTCCCATAAAAA
>JBAMMJ010000163.1:14483-24617 GCA_039793825.1 Verrucomicrobiota bacterium
AAAGGGAAACCCTCTGGAGATGCAAAACTATTAAACCTCAATTCCTCTTTTTGAACTGTTTTTATCTTTTCTTCAATAAGCGTCTTTATTGTTGAGAGTTCGCGTTTTAACTCATTTAATTGCGTCTCTTCCTTTCTGTCATCCTCTGCCGGTTTATATGCCAGCACTTCAATTTTGGGTTTTTGAAAAATACGGGCAATTCCTGAGGGTTTAATCTGCCGGATTTCAAGAACCATAGCCTGCGGTCCAAGTTCTTCGCGAATCTTTGAAACCGCCTCAATAGCAGAATTGGCAACAAAAGATTTTATTTCCATCTGTTCCACATTATTCTTCATTTAATTGTTTTTATTTTATGACGGACAGGGTATTACAACCGCCGGCTGCAGCTCGGTTTTAGGCGGTATCTCGTTATAAGCCAGCACGACAAGGTCTGAAAAAGTAGATTCAAAAAACCGTTTAAACGGCAATCTGATTTGCGGAGCGCAAAGGACGACCGGCGGATAACCTGCTGAAACTAACTGTTGAATCGCGCGAGAGAGCGTATGGACAAGGTGTTGCGCAAGTTTCTGGTCAATTGCAAGAGTAATTTCTACAGGCGTTTGTCTTACACCCTGCGCAATCTGCTGCTCAAGTTTTGGGTCAAGTGTTATTGCCCGCAAAGCCCCGGTTTCAGTCTGATAAGCCTTTACTATCTGCGGAGCGACTGCCTTTCTGGCATATTCGGTGAGTTCATCAATATTTTTCGTATAAGCGGCATAGTCGCTTACCTTTTCCAATATTCCAGCAAGGTTTCGTATGCTAACACCTTCCGCCAGCAAGTTCTGCAATATCCTCTGCACCTGTCCCACAGTCAATTGCGCCGGCACAAGCTCGTTAACAACCGCTGGATGCGTCTTTTTCAAATTATCAAGAAGATTTTGAACGTCCTGACGACTCAACAATTCGTAAGCGTATTTCCGCAGGGTTTCAGTAAGATGAGTCACAAGGACTGACACTGCATCCACAACGGTGTAGCCGTTAATCTCTGCGGTTTTCTTCTCAACATCGGTCACCCAGGTCGCCGGAAGTTGAAATACCGGTTCAACGGTCGGAATCCCTTTTAATTGGACTTTGCTATTTGTGGCGTTCATTGCAAGCCAGTAGCCAGGCATCAATTCGCCTCTGGCGACAGGGATACCTTTTAGAACAAATCTGTATTCATTGCTGCCAAGTTGAAGATTATCACGCACGCGAATCGGAGGGATTACTATTCCCATCTCCATAGCGAAATTGCGACGCACCCCTGTAATTCGTTCAAGCAAATCTCCGCCGCGTCGTTTATCTGCAAGCGCAACGAGTCCATAACCAAGCTCAATCTGCAACGGATCAAGACCAAGATAACTCTCCAT
The DNA here is from genome assembly GCA_039793825.1 of Verrucomicrobiota bacterium. Classification (GTDB taxonomy): domain Bacteria; phylum Verrucomicrobiota; class Verrucomicrobiia; order Limisphaerales; family JAKPVM01; genus JAKPVM01. The sequence continues at coordinate 15,872 of JBAMMJ010000163.1, forward strand.
TGATTCACCTTGTTGCTGTTTTGGCTGTGATTTGTCCTGCGCGGTTTCGCCAGCGGCAGTTGAGGTGGTTGTTGTTTGCTGGGCAGATACCGCAGTCGCCATCATTGTCTGTCCGCTCTTACTCAAACGGCGCGCAATATAACCGCTGCAGGCGGCAAGCGCAAGAAAAGGAATCATTGGAAGTCCGGGAACAAGTGAAAAAATAACAAGCATTACAGTCAATATGGCAAGCGCCTTTGGATAAAACAACAGTTGCTGGCTCAGTTCTTTTCCCAGATCGTCGCGCGCCGCCGCGCGGGTAACCAGGATGCCGGCTGCAACAGAAGTTATCAAAGCCGGTATCTGGCTCACGAGACCGTCTCCGATGGAAAGTAGAGTGTATCTTTGCAGCGCCTCGTTTATGCTCATCCCCTTCTGAACGATCCCAATAGCAAATCCGCCAATAATATTAATTAGCGTTATTAGAACGGCGGCTATGGCGTCGCCTCTTACAAATTTGCTCGCGCCGTCCATCGCCCCATAGAAATCCGCCTCCTGTTCCACCATCCTGCGGCGCGCCTTTGCCTCTTTTTCATCAATAATTCCGGCATTGAGTTCAGCATCAATTGCCATCTGCTTTCCGGGCATCGCGTCCAGAGTGAATCGCGCGGCAACCTCGGCTATACGTCCGGCGCCTTTGGTAATGACAACAAAATTTATCAACACAAGAATTAGAAAAACAACCAGACCAACAACGTAATTGCCGCGAACTACAAAATTCCCAAATGCCTCAATTATATGCCCGGCGTAACCATCAAGCAGGATCAAACGGGTGGATGCCACATTCAGCGCCAGACGAAACAATGTTACAAAGAGCAACAATGTTGGAAATCCAGTGAATTCAGAAGGTTCTTTGATATATAGTATTACCAGAGCCACAAGCAGGGATAAACCGATGCTTGTCGCCAGCAACATATCAATCATAAACGGGGACACCGGGAAAATGAGAATCAGAATAGTCCCGAATAATCCCACAACAAGCCACAAATCGCCCTGCGAAAATAACAATTTAAGTTTTGATTTGCCCTGCGCCATTTGCGATATCAAGTTTGAGTCTGATTTTGTTCAGCGAAATACCTGTATCTGTTCAATCGGTAAACGTAGGCGAGAATCTCGGCTACTGCCTGATAAAGCTGAACCGGAATCTCAGCGCCTACTTTTCCATATTTAAACAACATCCTTGCCAGAGGCTTATTTTCAATCACAGGAACCTGATTTTGCACTGCTATTTCCTTTATCCTTTGCGCTTTTATTCTGGAACCTTTTGCAACAACTTTCGGAGCCTTCATCGTTTGCCTGTCATAACGCAACGCAACAGCAAGATGAGTCGGATTCGTAACTACAACATCCGCCTTCTTTACATCCTCCAGCATCTTCCTGAAGGCTATCGCATAACGTCTCCGCCTTTGAGCCGCCTTTACAAAAGGGTCGCCTTCGGTATTCTTTATCTCTTCTTTCAACTCCTCGCGGGACATCATCAGGTCTTTGTGCGTCTGCCAGTATTGATAGGCATAGTCAATCGCCGCTATAACAGCCAATGCCCCAACCACCCTCCATCCCACCTGCAATGCACTTTTTGCCATAAAGTCGGCAATTCTTTCCATATCAACGGCGGTGTGAAAAAACTCATCCGTCACAATTGAATTAATCGCAAAAATCACAATCATTGATAGGATGATAAGTTTTAAAAAAGCCACTCCTCCTGCAACCGCGCCGCGCAAAGAAAATATCCTCTGAAATCCCAAAAAAGGATTAATCCGTTCCCACTTTGCTTCAAGCGCCTCTGGAGAGGTCTGAAATTTACTTTGAATCCCTCCAGCCAGAAGTCCGAAAGCAATTGTTCCGATTGCGACCGGTGCAACACAGGCAAAAAATACAACAGTTCCTTTTATGAACAAGACTTGTAAGTTGTTCTGGCTCAATTGAATATCGTGTATATGCCCGAACACCCCTGTCATTGCTGTCGTTAGGTTCTGAAACATTTCGCGTCCCATCATTGTTAGCAACAACAACCCGCCGCCCAGAACAAAAACGGTCTGCACCTCCGGGCTTCTTGCAAATTGTCCGCGCCGCGCCGCTTCTTCAAGACGTCGTGGCGTCGGTTGTTCTGTTTTTTCTCCAGCAAAATCGCTCATTTACATTCAAACAATTCTCCGTTTCCCTTTGGTTATTTCGTCCCTATCAGCTACCCGAGAGCCAACAATCGCGCCAGCTGCATCATATCTTCGGGCAGCCTCCGCAAGAAGTTAAGCACGTGCTGTGCCATCAAATTGAGTGTTAGACCCAATACGGCAATCCCGATTAATGGACGTATAACCAAACTCTCAAGAAAGACATTCATCTGTGGGATTGCTCGTCCAAGCAATGAAAATACAACCGTTACGAGAAATGACATCACCATCACTGGCGCCGAAAGCAAAATAGCAATTCTGAATATTAAATTGGTCTTTGAAATAATCGCTATCATCGTAGCCTCACTTAGATGCGCTTTACCGAGCGGCATTATCAAAAAACTCTTTTGGAACCCCGCAATTAACCAGTGATGCAAATCAAGGCATAAGAAAATTATCCCACCCAGATAAAATAAAATCATCGCCGGCATATCAGTTCGCGAATCGGTGAACGGGGCAATTATGTTTGCGTTATTCAATCCGATCTCCTGGCTGATAATATGGCCTGCAAGTTCAAGCGCAAAAAAGACCAATCTGCATATAAAACCGAGAATCAATCCTGCGCTATATTCCTTAAATATCAGAATAATTAATTCCAAAATTTCAGATGGATATTGAATCTGGGCAGGAATTACCGGCACGGTGATGAACGATAATATGGCGCACAAAGCAATCTTTATCTGTGTTGGAATATATCTGCCGGAAAAGACAGGGAAAACCGTAAATAGCCCCCCTGCCCTCGCAAACACCAGAAAGAATACAAAAAGTCCCTTTTCCATTTAATTTTTAACTAATCAGCATTCACCTTGCCATTTCCGGGAGCTTCTGGATTATCAGTGTAGTAAATTCAATCATAGTTCTCATCATCCACGGCAGCAAGATAATTAAAAGTCCGACAACTCCGAGGGCTTTGGGGACGAAAGTCAGGGTTTGTTCCTGGATTGATGTTACAGCCTGAAAAAGGCTCACAAGCATTCCTATTGCGAGCGCGGTCAATAAAATCGGCATCGCAATCATCAAAGAGGTTGTCATTAATTGTTTCAACAGATCAACTGCGTATTCAGGTGTCATATTTTTCTCATTTTTTTAATTAAAACTGAGCACAAGCGAACGAACCACAAGACTCCAGCCATCCACAAGCACAAACAATAAAATCTTTAATGGCAAAGAGACCACCAACGGCGGCATCATCATCATCCCCATACTCATTAAAACGGTGGCAACCACAAGGTCTATAAGTATAAATGGGACAAATAGTAAAAACCCCATCTGAAAAGCGGTTCTTAATTCGCTTATTATGAAGCCCGGAACAACAACTTTTAAAGGTAGATTTTCAGGCGGGGTCGGGTCCATCTTTGCAACAGCTACGAACAACTCAATGTCCTTTGGCCTCGCCTGTTTTAGCATAAATTTCTTTACAGGCACCGTTGCCCGTTGAATTGCCTCAGAGCTTGTTATTTGCTTTGATTGATATGGTTGAATTGCGGTTTGGTCTATCTCATTCCAGACTGGAGCCATTATAAAAAACGTCATACACAACGAAAGTCCAATCAATATCTGATTCGCCGGTGTTCCTTGCAGCGTCAACGCGCTCCTGATAAACGACAATACGATTACAATTCGGGTAAAACAGGTGAATAAGAGAATTATTGACGGAGCCAGAGAAAGCAACGTTATTACAAATAAAATTCGTATCGCTACATCAACATCCTGAACCGGCGCCCCTGAGGTGTTTATATTAATCTGAATCGGAAAACTGCTATTTGTAAATTGAGCATATCCCGTACTTGCTGCAAATATAATAAAAGAGAAATAAATAAAATAGACAAGATGAAGCGCTCTCTTTTTACGGAAAGGATATAAAGTTTTGTTGTCTCTTTTTTCATTCATTTTGTGGGGCTTAATTTATTTATTATTGAAACAAAACTCGGCGTTTCATCCTGCTTTTCAGCTTCATCATCATCGGGCAAATTACTCACCAAATTAATATTTGACTGGGATACCCCTATAAGCATTCGTTTGCTCTTATAACCAACCACAAATAATGCCTGACGGCTCCCGATATGTTTAACCTCTATTATTTTAAGGTGGCTTTTACGCCCCTCTGTGGCGATTACTCCTCTCCAGTTTTTAAAAAACCAGGCACCAATTAAAAAAAGGCCGATGACAAATATAAATGCGCCAAATAAACGCAAGATGCTGCCACTTACATCGGGCACGTTCTGAACTGGAAAAGAATTATAGTTTGTGAAATTTTCTGCTCCAAAACTATGTAATCCTATAAGTAGAAATAGAAACGGGAGCTTATCCCGCATTTGTTTTAATGTTAAAGAGGCGTATTTAATCACCATCTCTTTCATCTCTACGGCTGTTTTGCATCCATTAATTCAAGGATTTTTATGCCGAGTTTGTTGTCAACAACCACAACTTCTCCTCTACCGATAAACTTATTGTTTACATACAAATCCACAGGTGCATCTGTCGCCCTGTCCAATGTAATCACTGAACCCGGAGCGAGTTTTAACACCTCTTTCATAGGCATTCTACAGCTCCCGAGCTCAACCGAAACATTTACCTGCACATCAAGCAAGATGTCTATGTTTAATCTCTCTTTGACTTCTTCGCTCATAGTTTTAAATAAAGTTAAAAATCTATGACTTTATCGGACGTGTTAGCTCAACCGCCCATTTGCCGTCTACAGTTCCAAGCTTTCCAAAAAATTTTTCTATACCTTCAATCCTCACCTTGATCGTCTCTGAATAATCGCCCGGCAACAACACGGTGTCGCCGACCTTGAGCGAGCCTATCTGTTTGGCGCTCATCTGAATCGTGTTCCATTCTGCAGTAATATTAACAGGCACACCGTCAAACACAGAGTTCCATTTTAATTCGGCATAATAATCCTTCTCGGATTTAGTGATGCTATGGGTTTCAACCGGCGGTTTTAATTTTTCAAAAAATGGTTCTATGGTTTGTAATTGAAATGTCATCCGCACCGTCCTTGAAACACCGCAAAACTCAACATCAAAAATTACGTCCAACAACTTTGTATCGGGCGGAATCAGGGTAAGAAAACGAGGGTCGTTTTCGTGACCAAGAATCAATGGACGCAACGGCTGATATTTGCTCCATAGTAAACACCATTCTTCAAGAATGAGTTGAACAACCTGGTCAAGCAAAGCAACTTCTATATCGGTGGGTTCACGATTTGCTTCAATCACCACAGGCTTGCCGCCAAGCATCCTTTCGCAAATCCTGAACCCGATATCCAATTGAATTTCCACAAAACTAATCCCGCGCAACGGTTCAATCTTGAAGTAAGTTATAAACGTCGGGCTGGATAAACTGTTCACCCATTTCTGGAAATTGACGACACCAATATTTGAGAGCTTAATTTCAAACTCAGAATGTAGATAAAGGCTTAATCTGTTGCATAATGAATCGGAAAATTCAATGTGTTTATACTTGAGCGCCCGTAATAGATATTCCGAAATAAAATTCTCCTTTCTGTAATTGAATGGCAAAAGTCCCGCAACCGATTCTTTGTTTGAATCTTTCTCAATGTTCGCGCCTGTTATATTTGGGTTCTCCATTGCACGCGTTTTTCATTGAATAGCAAATTCTGTTATGTAAATCTCTTTTACATAGGTGCCACCAAGGGCATTGTTAAAAGCCGAGATTAGTTCGTTCCGGATAAGGTTTCTTGCGCCGGGTTTTTCAAGGTCGGAAATTGTTTTTGTGCTCATAATGCTTGACGCAATGTCAAGCAACTGGTCTTTATGCTCTTCCATACGTGATTTAAAGTCGGCAGCAGTACCAACCAACGTGAAACTTCCAAGCAAATAACGGGTACCGGCGCTTCCAGAGACATTTACAATGACCTTGTTGAGCTGAAATGCCTGTTTTGACTTTCCGCCTTTCTCAGATACAGCGCCTTCGCCTTTTTCTGACTCTGCTGCAGATTCTGAACCTGATTTTATACCAAGAGATTTTTCGAGCTTTGGCAACATCACATACATCGTCGTTACATAAGCAAATATTGGCATTGCAACTACCGTTACAATCACCGGAAGCCAGGTTTGCAAAAACCCACCCTTTCCTTCTGAGTTTCCGTTTGACGGAGCTACCACTTTATCACCTTCTCCTTTCTGCTCAATCCTGTTAGTTGCCATAAGAATTATTTATTGGTCTTAATTTACCGTTTGAGATTTACAAGCTCCTGTAAAATCTCGTCGCTTGTTGAAATGACCCGGGCGCTTGCCTGAAAGGCGCGTTGAGCGGTAATGAGGCTCGAAAATTCATTTGCCAGATCAACGTTAGATAACTCAAGAGCCCCTGATTCAACTTTGCCCAAACCAGCGCTTCCCGGCGCAACCATTGCAGGCAGCGGACCAGTAGCCGCGATGCCTGAATACAAATTGTTTCCCTCTTTAACCAAGCCGTTCGGATTAGAAAACTGCTGTAGCAAAATCTGACCGCGCACAAATTCAGTCCCATCAGAAAGCCTGACATTGATTTTTCCATCTCTTCCTATGCTGAAGGCAACAACCGTGGCTGTCGGATCGGCTGTCTGCGGGGCTCCGGTAGCGTCTATACGCACATCGCCGATCGTTGTCAACCCGCTATCGGAATAACCTTGCAACCGCATACCGCTGTTTGTGACAAGATAACCATTGGAATCCAATGAAAAATCGCCTGCCCTTGTTGCATATTTTTCACCGCTGCCCGGATCGCTCACTATGAAAAATCCATCCCCGGCTATCGCCAGATCGGTCTGTACGCCGGTCCTGGTTATTGAACCTTGCGTAAATTGATTTTTTATCGCCCCAACAAGAGTCCCTGTTCCTACCTGCATTGCAGGAGTCTGGCTGGAGTTGGCGCTGCCCGGCGCAGACTGCTGGAGCGTTTGACTGAACGCCTCTTCAAAATCCACACGCGCAGATTTAAACGCTGTGGTGTTCACATTCGCTATATTATTGCCAATGACATCCAGCTGCTCCTGAAACTGGCGCATTGCGTTTACGCCTGTATTTAATGACCTTAACATAAGCCCGTTACTACTTGTTTACTGTTTCACCAGGTTCAACACTTACAACCTGTCCCAATGAATAGATGTTTCCATTAACCACAATCATCGGCGTTGATTGGTCTAAAATCACAGAACTAACCACGCCGGAGGAAATCACACCATCTTCTCCAACAACCCGCACAACTCGTCCAAGAATTGAATTGGCTTGAATAATTTGCTGGGTGTTGTTCATTGACGAAATCGCTGTTTGCATTGACTTGTTCTGCTCAAGAACGCTGAACTGAACCATCTGTCCGATAAACTCGGTGTCTTTCATCGGATTAAGCGGGTCCTGAGTCCTGAGTTGCGCAACAAGAAGTTTCAAAAAATCTTCCTGAGTAAGGGTTTTGTTTGGTACCCTTTCTGCCGCGCTGTTAGCCGCCGGAACTCCGACAAGTTGCGATATTGCATTTGTGTTCATAATTCAGTTATGCCCAGCATTCCCAGCCGTGGTGAACACGGCTATATTTATTAGCCTGTTCTGTTGATGGCATATTTCCGGGCAGGCGATTGGCTTTTATTCCAGTATCAATTGAATCAGGATAAAACTCCCGGTAACTCCAATGTCTCGCGTTCTGGTTTGCGCCGCTGTCAATATTCAACGAACCAAGTTCAACTCCATACTTCGCCACCATATTTTGCAGCTCCCCCCACTGGCTCTTCAACAAATACCAATCCCCCTTCTCCAGAAATGCCGTCGCTAAGATTTTTCCACCGTTTAAAACCATTCTTAGAGACAATTCGGTTTCTGAATCGGGCATAAGTTTAACCGTTAAAGCGTTGTCAGAATGATTATGTCGTATGGTTAACAGATGAGATTTAATCTCATCTACCAATTTTTCCGAAAGGCTTTTAATCTTAATTTCGCCGCCATCATACTCAGCGGTATACTCTACAGCAATTTTTTGATATTCCTGCGTCAAAGAAGAACCAGGATTTACCTGTCCAGTCTCAAAAGATTGTTGATATTTTCTATCAAAGATTTTTTCCCCCACCTCATTAGCGTCCCCGGGCAAATTCGCTTCAACAGGAATTTTTTGCCTTTCTAATACGGCAAATTTGTCTATGTCCTGTTTGCTATTCATCTTAATTTCATACTGAGCAATGAACGTGCCATATAACTCATTGCCCTTTCTGGTATTATTCTCTCCATTATTCTTCTGAGCGTTAATCCCGGGAGTGGACAATAATTCTGAATCTTCTATGCGACCTGCTGAATATGATATGCTGTCCTTAACGCCATCTATGGATTTATCCACCTTTAAATTCTCCCCGGCTACAGCTGAAAACCTATTTTCATTTATCGGATTATCAACGCTCTCTATTGCTTTATCGGCATTATTGTCTACGGTTTCCTGTAAATTTAGATTCAATTGCGCCAATCCAGAAATCTCTAATGTCGACATCATTTTTAACTCGTCTAATTTAATTTCAGACCTGGATTGTTGCTGCTGGTCCGAAATAGATT
>JBAMMJ010000163.1:24627-31401 GCA_039793825.1 Verrucomicrobiota bacterium
CTGTAGATTATAAACATTTGCGATATTCTCGTTTAAACTATCAGTTGCGGTTTTCTGAAATTCAGGAAGGGGCGGAGGCAACGAGGCAACTAAATCTGTCGGATAGTTGATTTTATCCTCTTTTTCTTCAGGCTTTTGAATTTTTTGAGGTTTATCAATCTTTTTTTCTACTGGTTTTGAGTCGGGGTTGAAAATAAATAAATCAAAATCAATGTTTTCGGCTTTATTGTTAGAAGGCGCATCTAAATTCTCAGTGGTATTTATTAGGGGATTTGCATTAGAGGCTATTTGCGCAGTTGATGGCATAAAATTCAAGGAGATTTGCTAACGCTATTATTTTTAGTTGCCAGCCGTAATTTCTCTGTTAGGATTGCAACGCGTTTTGTATCCTTTGGGTCGTTTTTACCTAATGCTTCAAGGATAGGGGCTGTTTCGGATTCTTTCATAAAAACGAGAATTTTCACGATCATTTCATCCGTCAATTCCGCCAATATCTTCGCTGCGGCGTCAGGGGTCATAGTTGAATATATTTTTGAAAGTTTTTTTAAGTTGCTTGTTTCTTCCTCGCTTATTTTAATCACATCCTGTTCAAAGTCGCGCTGAAGTTGCCAGATTGTTTGAGTAAGTTGCAACAATTCCGCATGCTCGGTTTTGATTCTTAATTCAAGGTCATTTAGTTCCCGCTGACGTTCGGCTAAGGCTTCCTTTTCCCGTTTTAATTCGCTTACAAGTTGTTCAAGCTCGGGATTGTGGAAGTTCCACGAAGCCTTTAGGTTGTCGTAGCTGCCAAGGACGTGATAATCGTCAGTTTTAGGAGTTGGTCCCAGATTTATCCTTTTGAGCAAAAAGAACGTTGTCGCGATATATGAAACCGCGCCACAAATAATTATTAACAGCCATTTTGACTGCAAAATCTTCATACTCTCTTCAATCAGATTTCTGTATCAACCACAGCGTTAAACCCTAATCGGCTTTTCATTTCATCAAGCAATTTTTGTTCCTGCCGACGCAACTCAAGGTTATAACGGGCTTTTTGACGCTGTTTGTATTTTTCAACTGTGTCTCTATTCTTTTTTGCCTCTAACCACTCCGATAGCGCTTTCTCCATAGCGTTCTGAGCGAGTTTGACCTCATCAAACCGACGTTTACACTTCTCCTCGGCGGATTCTTTCAACAATTCAAGGAACCTTAACTCATCAGCCAGACCACCCCTGTGATAAAATTTCTCCAGACGTTTTTCACACTCATCCATTTCTCTTTCGGCTTCTTCAAGCAGTTTTACCGCCTTTTGATATTCGCCGACGCGCCTTGAATATTGTTCCAGTTTTTCCTGTTCTTCCCTCATCCGCACTGTGTGCAGCGCTTGCAATGTGAATTTAAACGGTTTCATTTTTACCTCCCGTTAACTTTCTGGTTTTGAGTTGCCGAACCGCCAAGAAGAACTTCTTTCAACATCCTCCAGCTCTGTTCAATAGTGAATCCTTCTTCGACCTTTTGCTTTAAAAATTCATTTATCGGACCCTGAAGTCTAATTGCCTCGTCAATAATCGGATTGCTGCCGTGCGGATAAGCCCCGATTGTTATTAAATCTTGATTTCTTCTATAAGTGGCAAGGGTATCGCGGGCTTTGCCGAGAAGTTCAATTTGAGATTGCTCCAACAAATCGCGAGTCAGTCTGCTTACGCTTTCAAGAATATCAATCGCCGGATAATGATTTTGAGTTGCAAGCTCGCGCGTCAACACTATGTGCCCATCAAGGATTGAACGAACCGCATCCGCAATTGGGTCATTCATATCATCCTGTTCAACCAACACGGTAAATAATCCTGTGATTGAGCCGTTTTCGCCCATCCCGGCTCTTTCAAGCAACTGTGGCAGGAGCGAGAAAACCGACGGGGTGTAGCCGCGTGTGGCAGGAGGTTCTCCAACCGCAAGCCCGATCTCGCGTTGAGCCATTGCAAAGCGCGTAACCGAATCCATCATCAACAACACATTCTGCCCGAGGTCTCTAAAATATTCAGCCACTGCCATTGCTACAAACGCGCCCTTTACCCTCAGAAGCGCCGGTTCGTTTGATGTAGCCACAACAACAACCGACTTCTTTCTGCCGTCTTCGCCAAGGTCTTTTTCTATAAACTCTCTGACTTCCCTGCCACGCTCGCCCACAAGCGCTATCACATTAACATCTGCCTCGGCGTGGGTCGCTATCATCCCCAGTAGCGTAGATTTTCCAACACCGCTTCCGGCAAATATTCCGAGCCTTTGCCCGCGCCCGCAGGGTATAAATGTGTCTAATGCCTTTATCCCGGTTTGAAATTGTGTGTTGATCCGCTGTCGTTTCAATGGAGATGGTGGCTGCATATTGAGGCTGATTTTTTCGGTCGCCAATATTGCGCCTTCACCGTCAATCGGTTTTCCAAGACTGTTTATAACTCTGCCTTTGAGCGACTCTCCGACAGGGATTGACAATGGTTTGCCTGTGGAAATAACTTCGCTTCCCGGATGAATGCCGTGAATCTCACCCAATGGCATCAGTAGTAACCTGTTGTTTCTAAATCCAACGACCTCGGCAAAGGTAGGTTCATCTCGTCCATCACTTTCTATCAAACACAATTCTCCAATAGCTGCGTGCGGACCTTCGCTCTCAATCACAAGTCCAATTAACTGGACTACGCGCCCACGAGTTTCCACAGCGCAGATCTCCCGTGTTCTTCGCAATAACAGATTCAGCCTTGAAATCCCGTCGTAATCAGTATTTCCATACGCATTTTGCATTTTGATTATGATTCAATTATAGAATCTTTAATTATTCTTAACTTTGTTTCTCTGCGGTTATCTATTGTTCCGAACCGCGTGTTTACAATGCATCCGCCTCTGGATACGTCGGTTGAAGCTACGAGTTTAATCCCTTTCCGCTCTGTTATATCAGGTGCGCAATTCATCTGCTTTAACAATTCAAGGTCTGACGGATTAAGATAAATGGTAAACTCCGTCGTATCGCCAACCTGTTTTAAAGCCTCTCTTATGGAGGCTGCCACCATATTGGCGTCAACTGGAAGGTCGCAAACAAGTTTTCGGGCTACTTCTACGGCAAGTTCAATCAACATCTTTTCGCATTGCGCCGCAACAGACGGAATCGCGCGGTTTAAAGACTCAAACACTCCATTCTGGAGTTCGCGCATCTGCATTCTTTGTTGAATAAGTTGTTCGCTCAGGGCTCGCTCCCCTTCCACCCGACCGCGCATATAGATTTCGCGCTCGCGTTCAACCTGAAATTGGAGCAACTTTTCAGATTCCGGATTCAGCAAATAAACATCGCGAACAGGCTCTTCCAATTCTATTGCGAAATCATAGTTCATAACGCAACGCTTTTGGCGCTCGCAAGCGCCTCAACAAGGTCTACTTCCCCTTCTTCTTCAAGCCGTCTAAGGCTCTCCATAATTTTCTGCTTTGCCGCTTCTATTTCTTTTGGTTTCACGCTACCCAGAAACGACATTTCCTCCAGCACCGTCTCGGCTGCGCGTTTTGATATGCAACTCAACAATTTTGCTTTCAAGTCTTCGCTTACGCCTTTTAAAGCAACAGCCAGCTCGCGCATATCTATCTCCCGCAACACCTTTTGCAGCGAAAGGTTATCAAGGTAAATCATATCTTCAAAGGTGAACATATTCTCTCTTATCTGTCGCGCGAGTTCCGGATTCCTTTCCAGAAGCATATTCAATATTCCTTTGCTAATATCGCGTTCAACCGCATTCATTATCCCTGCGGCAACTTTGACTCCGCCCGGTTTGGCAGGAAGTTTTGGCGGAACGGCGTGTTCAAGTTTTTCAACGAGGATCGCCGCTACGCGTTCAACCACATCAACAGGTGCGGTTTCAAGAGTGGCAAGCCGTTCAATTACCTGTCCCCTGAGATTTTCAGGAAAAGCCTTTAATAATTTTGAAGCCCTTTCTGGCGGTAGATAGCTTGTTATCAACGCGATAGTTTGCGGTTGTTCGCGCTTAAGAATTCCCGCCATAACCGTCGGTTCAAGTTCAAGAAACCTCTGCATCGCCCCTGTTGGTGGCACCTGTGGCAGGATACGATTCAAAATATCGGAAGCGCGGTTTGGTCCGAGCGATTTCTCCAATATCATCTTTGCGGTCTGAATGCTTCCATATATACCAGTGGTTGCTTCAATAGCAATTGATGTAAATTCTCGTAATATTTCCTTCTGCGCCTCCTGACTCAACAACGGCAGGTGCGTCATTTCCATAACAACCTGTTCAACTTCCCGCTCGTCCATATACTTCATAATTTCGGCTGCCGCTTCAGCCCCGATTATCAATAAAAAGGCTGCGAGTCGTTGAATCTTGGTCATTTTTGAGACCTCTTTAGCGCCTGCACTTTGCTCAACGTTTTCTACCTGCTGTTGTTGCGTCGGTGACGGCATAAAAACACCTCTATCTGGTTCTTCTCATCCAGGATTTTATCGCCTGAGACACATTCTCCGGATTCTCCCGAATCAATTTATTGAGAACATCCACAGTTATAATTCCGGGCTCCGAAATTGGTTGTCTTAATTCCTCAATGTCCACTTTCTCTTTGCTGCCATTGCCGTTTCCATTTTTCTTTGTTTGTATAGCCCCAACGGGAATACCAATCGGAATCGTCTCAACAGCGCTCTTTTTAACTCCTCTCCAGAACATAAACAAAATGCCAACTGCCAACAGGGGGTATACGACGGTCTTGCCCAAATCAAGCCATTTCTGAAATTCGCTATCTTCTTTAATTTTCTTGCCAATCTCGGTTTCAAACTGGTCATTGAACGGCATCTCTTCAAGGGTTATTTCTCCCCCGCCAGTTGGATTGTTTTCGGTAATTCCAAGAGCGCTTTGAACAATCTTGCGCAATTTCTGAAGTTCTTCAGGACTGCGCGGACTTGCCACCCTGTTCGTCCCTGACCCCGTGAACCTCTGGGCAATAAAAACAGCTGCCGTAACTCGTTTAATGCCCCCTGCTGCCTGAATCAAATTGCTTGTGGTTTTATTTATTTCGTATTGCGAATTTGTAACCTTCTTTTTCGTAGTTGATTTGTTTCCCGCAGATGCTACCAGATTCGTTTCAGCCCCTGTATTAGCCGCAACACCAGCAACCCCGCCTGCGCCTGAACCAATAGTATCGGTCGTCTCGTCGTTTATAGTGGATGTTCTTAAAACCTGTCCTTCAGGATCGTATTTTTCCTCTATTTTCGTCAAAGTATCAAAATTAATTTCTGCAGACACCCTTACAACCGCCTGCCCCGGACCGAGCACCTTTTCAAGCATAGATTCTGCTTTTTTAGAAAGATATTGTTCAAGGTTTCTCCTTAACGCAAGCTGGCTTGATGAGAGTCCCACAACCGAATCTTCATCGGTATTTTCCGATAACACATTGCCGCGATGGTCAACAACCGTTACATTCTTTGCCTGCAAACCTTCAACCGCGTTAGCGACAAGGAATCTTATTGAATTCACCGCAGAAGGTTCAATCGGAGCCGCGCCAGTAGTTCTAATAAAAACAGAAGCCGTCGGTTTGCGCGTGTTATCCGCCAACAACCTGTTTTCCGGCATAACAATCATTACCCGTGCAGATTCAACCCCATCCAGCTGAGCTATTGTCCTTGCCAGTTCTCCTTGAAGCGCCCGCACATAGTTAGCGCGCTGGACAAAATCCGAGATGCCAAAATTAGGCTTGTCAAAGATTTCAAACCCGACACCTTCGCCTCTTGGAATTCCTTTTCCCGCAAGTTGCATTCTTACCGTATAAACTTTATCCGATGGGACATAAATTGCCCCGCCAGCTCCGGTTTTATACGGAACTTTTGTGTCATTTAGCGCCGCAATAACCTTTGCAGCCTCAGCCTCGTCCTACCTGCCATACAAAAGAGAATACTGCGGGCGCGCTGCCCATAACCCCAATCCCACAAGTCCCCCGACTACAACCAACGTCGCTAAAACAAGACTGACGCGCTGGTTTACCCCTAATTGCTTCCAGACAGCCCCAAACTGCGTAAAAATTTGTGATGCGTTAAAATTCATTTTTTATTAAATTTGCATACGCATTAATTCCTGATACGCCTCAACTAACTTGTTTCTGACTTCAACCATTAGCGAAAAAGATAAATTCGCTTCTTCCATCGCAATAACAGCCTGGTGAAGCGAAACCTCCTGTCCGCTTAACAATCCTTTTACGGTTGCATCCGCTACATTCTGTTTTTCATTAACCTGATTGACAAAATTAGTTAATAAATTTTCAAAACTTCCTACAGAGTTTGACTTTACGTTCTGGGATTCAAATTGTATAAGTTTGTTTATCTCTTCTGCCGGGATATTTCCTCCAACTTTATCAACCCCCAAACCCTGGAGGTTCTTTATCCCGGGATAAATATAATTGGACTGTACTGGATTTATTGAGTTAAACCCTGTCATCTATTATCTTTTCCCAATTGAAAGAGTTTGCATAACCATATTACGAGCGGTTTTAATAACAGCCAGATTTGCCTCATAACTCCGGTTTGCCGAAATCATATCAACCATCTCTTCGTGAATGTTTACGTTGGGCATAGTGACCATTCCGTTTTTGTCGGCGTCGGGGTGTCCCGGACTATACACCTTTGGCATCGGTCTATTATCTTTCACAACTCTGGCGACTCTAACCGTGGCAGGCTCGGCTTCCAACCCCATAGCCGTGTTTAACACCCTCTCAAAGACAACCTGCTGTCTTTGATATGGTCTACCGTCAAGCCCGCGAGTT
>JBAMMJ010000164.1:0-2473 GCA_039793825.1 Verrucomicrobiota bacterium
GGTTGTATTTTGACCGATTATGGAATCAACAGTTGAGTTCAATATTAATGATTTAGATTAATTAACTTAAACAGGTTTTCATTTAATCTCCGTGATTGATTATGATTTTTAATTATAAGAAAAGTGTCATTGGTTTTTGTGGTTTTTAAAAGCAGTATTATCAGCTTTATTGTCAGCCGTTATGGAAGATTGCTGTGGGGTGTCTTTAAAGGATATATATTTATAATAGCAAATTTATTACCTGTCTCGTAAAAAAATTGAACAGGTTTTAATATGAAGCACGTTCTATTCACCAGTGATAAAAATTAGATTTAATAATTTGAGGAGATAAAGAAACTGCCCGGTCTTGCCGGGCAGTTTCTTTGCTAAGATTAATTCAACAATTTATCTTACTGTAATCCAGACAGCTTTGCTTGTAGTATTGGTTCCATCGTCAACTGTGGCTGTCAACAATGTTCTTCCTGTCGCATTGGTGACTGGTGTAAATTGTATGAGCCTGTATGAAGAATAATTTAAAACATTAATGTTTGAATCCTGTAATAATCCCTGATTGCTGCTTGTTACAGTAACATTCAAATTTATTGCAGGCGTTTCAAGGTCGCTAACAAATACCTGCAACGCGCCTTGAGTGTTCTTATTAATAACTGTTGTGCCCAATATTCTGGTGATTGTTGGCGCATCATTTACATTCTGTATATTAATTGTAAATGTCTTTGCTTCAGATGTATCATTACCACCATTTTGGGTTCTCCCACTGTCTTTAGCAATGACTGTCACTGTTGCGCTCCCATTGGCGTTCTTCTTTGGCGTAAATGTAAGCGTGCCAGTGTAATCAATTGCGGGTTGACGCTGAAAGAGATTTGAATTTGAATTTGATACAATAAATCTAACTGATTGGTAAGCCTCGTTTAATGCGCCTTTATTTAAGTTTTGGATAAAGTTCTGATACCTGGGAGTAACAATCGGGTCCTCGTCTATATTTATTTCATTTGCGGCTAAATCAAACGTCGGGGGATCATTTACTGATAAAACCTTTATATTTATTTTTGCTACCCCACTATCTTTCATACCGTCAGTTGCCATAAAATAGAGAGAATCACTGCCATAGAAATCCTGACCAGGCGTATATGTCAATACTGGATTGATAGTGGTATCCTGCATTGTGTATCCTGATTTCAATTGAGTTGTTCCATATATAGTTGGTCCAACAATTGTGTATGTCAATGGTCCATAAGTTCCTCTCAAAGTTATATCAATTGGTGTATCCTCATAGGCGATATAATTTGCGGAATAAACTTTTGGAGTTCTGTTATTGAGCAGAACATAAATATTTTGGTCGTCATAATTTGCTACAACCGCATCAAGACTTGAATCGTTATTTAATTCATCAATGGCGAGAGACTTTACCCCTTCCCCTACCGCGAAAGTCACATTTGGGTCTCCAGCGTAGTAGTTGAATAAGCCCCCAGATGCCCCTTTAAGAACAATTAGATCCGAACTCGTAGCTACAATCAATTCCTTGATTCCGTCTTTATCCAGGTCTGCTGCAGCCAGGGCGCTTGGGTCAAGCCCGATGAAAATAGTCTGTGATAAGGTAAAGTTGGTACCTGTGGAATCGGCTAATAATATTGAAATTGTTTGATCATCTAAATTCCCTACGGCTAAATCAGCGCGATTGTCTCCGTTAAAGTCTGCAAAAACAACTGAATTTGGATTATTGCCAACATCAAAAGCGGCTTTTGGTTCCATAGGTAAAAATGTCCTATTTGGATTTTGTTTCATAATTCGCACGACATTGTCAGTAGAATCTACAATTGCTATATCAATCCTTCCATCACGGTTGAAATCGCCCGCTGATAGCGCGACAAGATCACTTCCGCCGACATTAAACTGGGATATTGTAGGTCCAGAGCTGTATATTATATTTAACGTGTTTGGATTTGCGCTAACGCAGGCAAGGTCTGGTCTGGCATCTCCATCAAATCTTGCGGTTACCAAACCGATTGGTGTGAAACTTAAATTCAATTCATCCTGGGTAAATGTGCCGGTATTTGAGCGATCATTATAGAGGTAAATAATCTTATTTTCTTCTACTGCCACTGCTAAATCTATATACCCATCGTAGTTAAAATCAGCTGCAACCATTGCAGTCGGTGTACCATTAATAGAAATATTATTTACCTGCGTAAATTCTCCATAACCAATATTTTTATATATATTTATTGATTGAGTTCCGGCACAGGCAACGGCAACATCCTTTTTGCCGTCTCTGATGAAATCACCAACTACTACAGCCACCGGCATTGGGTCTACTTGATAAGAAACAGCGGCGGCAAAATATGAAGGCTTTAAGTCGTTTACAGCGGAAATAGTTATTGTGACTGTGGCTGGAGTTGAATAGGCGGTGCCGTCATAAGCACGATATGTAAACGAATCAACTCCGTTATAATCTTGGGCAGGAGTATATGTGGCG
>JBAMMJ010000164.1:2483-4366 GCA_039793825.1 Verrucomicrobiota bacterium
GGCGATATCCCCAATTATTCCAACTGTGCCATGGCTGGGTCCTGAAACAACCTGATATGTTAACGGATCATTATCAACATCAGTCCCTAACAACTGTATTTGAACTTGTGTGTCTTCTTGAGTGGTTGCTGAAATATTTTGCACCACCGGTGCATCATTTACCGGGGTTACCGTTATTGTAAAGGTTTGAGGAGCAGATGTATCTTGTCCGCCGCCAAGTGTTCCGCCATCATCCTTTAAAACAACTGTAACTGTGGCGCTGCCATTGGCATTCGGCGCGGGTTGGAATGTTAAAGTTCCGCTGGGAGAAATCTGCGGCTGCTGAGAAAATAGAGAATTATTATTATTTGAAACCTGGAATGTCAATGTTTGCCCTGATTCATAGGATGGTCCGGGGGAAATTGAGGTTGCCCAATTAGCCTGTGAATATGTTCCAGAATCTTCAGCAACTGTAATATCAGGACCTTTTGTAAAACTTGGAGCCGTATTTGGCACAAGATGCAAAGTCACAGATGTTGAATTGGCAGACTCATTTTGACTATCAATAGCCTTGGCATAAATCGTTACATCGGCAGGTGTACCGGCGTTCCAGCTTATGGAATAAGGCGCTACGGTATCTTCTCCTACTTTATTTCCATCTACATAGAATTCCACCTTTTGAATCCAGCCGTCCGGGTCGCTTGCTGTGGCAGACAGGGTAACCGAGGAGCCAGCCACCGCATAGGAACCATCTGTTGGAGCCGTTAGGTTGACAGTCGGCGAAATCGCAACCGCTTTAATTTTAGCTTCAAAATCTATTGCCTGGGTGCCCGCTCTTAACTGCCAACCACTGCCGTCATTATACCAATAATCGGTAAAATTGTTACCCAAGTTAGGGGGGCTGAAAATAAACAACCCTGCTGATTCTCCTGATTCAATACCGTTTAATGTTACTGCCCAGGTAAAATGATTGGCATTAACAGGCACATTCAACCCGCTATCAAAGATAACCTGCGATTTGGGAGTAGCCGAAATATTAAACCAACCGCTATTCCATAATTCGGTATTAGGTATTCCCTGAGAACCATCATTCTTATAAAAATAGACCTTCATTTGCTCATTGCCGGAAAAATTGTTCCCCCAGTAAGTAAAGCTGAAATAGTTGATTGTAAAAAGATTTGTCATATATGTGTTGTCGAAAATAACCTCGTCGCCAACAGTCTCCCCCTGTCCAATCTGGAACGTTGTCTGCTGGTCGTTTACAGTATTGTCATAAACGACGAATGTTGATTGTGCAAAACAAACAGTTGTAACCGCTATCGTTGTCAGGGCTATTAATATCTTCTTCATATTTCCTCCGTGGACTTTTGTCCTTTATTTCTCTTAATCTTCTATAATTTTTCTAAAAAGTCAACAAAATTTTTAGAAATTTTTTGTCAGTATAATTACCTATTTTTATAAACTATGTATTCGGCATTTTATTTAATTCCTTTAGTTTTTAATATGAAATTATTGCTTTTTCTGGCAACTCAAGAAGGAGATAACAACAAAACTGTGAATAAAAATGGAATTTAGAATTGAGAGACCTATTAAAATTGTTTGAAAGAATTTTGTAAACCAATGACATAATTGATTCAAAATTTATTTGAGAAGACAGATACAAAAACCAAGGAGAAAAATTTAAAGTTAAAAAAGAGATTAAAGCAAAAGTTTTATTTTTTGAAAGTTTCTTTACTAGATAATAGAAAATTATTGGAGTAAAGATATTTATAAAAGTAAATAATAATCGACTATTGATAATTGTTTTATCTAAGAAAATATAAACTACGGAGTTTAAATAGATTGGAATTGCCGAGGTAGCGCTTAGTAAGCCGCTTGTTAAAAAAAATTTGTTTCCCCAAAAA
>JBAMMJ010000165.1:0-4335 GCA_039793825.1 Verrucomicrobiota bacterium
GATGATACAGTCCAAAATTCCCAACCGATACCGCTCGTCGCAGGTCAAAAATATTATCTGGAAGCCTTATGGAAAGACGGTGGCGGCGGTGGACACATCTCCATTGCAGTCCAATACCCGGGGAGTCCAACAATTGTCAGTGGCTCGCTCCCGATAGCATCATCTATGTTCGCGCCGGTATTCTTCATCGCACCTAACGGACAGACGTTCACAAACTTTGGTCCTATTGTCATTTATAGACAACCTTCAAGTGTTACTGTTTTAGAGGGCAATCCAGCGACGTTCAAGATTGATTTTGACGGAAGCGCCCCTTACACAGTTACCTGGTACACTAATAATGTGCCTATCGTGGGGCAAAACGGCAAAACTTTGACAATTCCTTATGTTGACTACACAATGAACGGCACGGTCGTCAGGGCGGTAGTGGCAAATAGTTTCAGTTCGGCAAACACCCTGAGCGCAACTTTAAATGTGATATACGATAACCAACCGCCTCAGCTGATATATGCCGCAGGCGATACATCGTTCATCAATGTAGTCTTGAAATATAATGAGCCAGTAACCGATATCACAGCAGGTGATATGTTCAATTATTCAATCGTCAACGTAGCCGATAATACTCCGCTTGATATTGAAAATGTAACTGTTGTTGATTCAACCACTGTTAAAATACAGACTGCTCCTCAAACTCCAGGCGCCCAATATGAAATAACTGTTACAGGCATTCAGGATAGAGCGCCCGCAGGCAACATTTTAGACCAGGGAACAATTAGATTCTCTGCCTGGTTAATGACCCGCGGCTTTATCAGATTTGAAACCTACAATGCCGGCGGCGGCAACGCTGTTGAAACTACTGAAAATTATGTCAATGCGGGAAATCCGCCGCGCGAGGTCTTTTACATCACTTCGTTTAATTCCCGTGAAGCCTATCCGGATAATTCTCATGAAAACTATGGCGGTCGTTTTGTCGGTTTCTTAATTCCGCCGATAACAGCCCAATATATGATCTATTCGCATGCTGATGACGGGCATAAGGTTTATTTGAATCCTAATGGAGCCGACCCGGCCGGCAAACAACAGATTACTTATTATAGCCCGGGTTGTTGCACGGCAATGGGTGGAGACCCATCAGAAGTTTATGGACCAGTCACCTTGCAGGCTGGCAAACCTTATTATATTGAAGGTCTTTATAAAGAAGGCGGCGGCGGCGACTGGATGGAAGTCGGAGGAAAATTAGCGTCAGACCCAACTCCGCCGGCAAACGTGCCTCCTATTGCCAGGCAGTATCTGGCAGCTTATGCAAACCCGGATGAAGCCGGGGATGTAACTATTACAACCCAGCCTCAGAATGTCAGCACCTATGTAAATCAATTTGCAAAATTCCAGGTTGAGGCGGTAAGCTCCAAGAATTTCAATGTATTCTATCAATGGCAATACTCTACTGACGGTGGAATCACCTGGGTAGATATCCTCGGAGCAAACGCGAAGAATCTCAGCATCGGTCCGCTTACCCTTGATGATAACGGAAAAATGGTCCGGGCGCAGATGCACGTTCCGGGTAAAATCGTTACAAGCGATGCTGTAACTTTAACAGTTACAGAGGATACTGAGCCACCAAATCTTCTATCCGCTTTCGGCGGTGATACTACCATTATTCTCGTCTTCTCTGAATTAATGGAAGAAGCCAGCACCACAGACCCATTTAGTTACTCAATTCAGGATGAAGATGGAAATTATCTTGAAATTACCGCTGCGACATATCAGGGCAGTCAGGTCGTTTTAACCACATCGCCACAAATCGCAGGCAAACACTATACTGTAACTGCAGACCCGAACTTTTTAGTTGACCTTGCCGGTAATCCATTAAATGCAAATGTAGTTACCTTCTACTCCTGGTTAGGTTATAAATCGGGGCAGATCAAACGGCTATTCTATTACAACCTTTCCGGCGCAAACAACTTTATGATGTTCACTAACAGTCCAAAATTCCCGTATAATCCCGACCTTGTAGATTATTTTAATCAAATGGCGGTAAATCCCGCCCTTGGAAATAGTGGAACTGAATACTATGGCGCAAGATTGGTCGGATTCATTATCCCGCCTGAAACAGGTAGATATCGCTTCCAGGTATATTCAGATGACTCTGGATGGTTAAGACTGAATACAAATTCAGCCAATTCAACCGACCCAACTCAACTCACCGACATAATATATGCCGCGGGCGATTGTGGTGGTTGCAGCGCGCCGATCTCTGCTGAATCTTATTACCTTGAAGCCGGTAAACTTTACGCTGTTGAAGCCCTGTTCCAGGAAGGCACCGGTGGCGACTATTTGGTTGTCCGTTGGGCGTTGCCAAGCAATCCCGCAAGTTTTGTTACTATTAGCGGAACCAACATTGCATCCGGTTTAGACCCGACTATTGTAACCCTTGCGATTACGCAGCAACCGCAAAATGCTACAGTCGCCCAAACCAGAAAGGTAACGTTCAACGTTTCTGTACAATCAAGCCCGCCTGATTTTCCAATTACTTATCAATGGCAGGTCTCTACCGATGGTGGCGCTACCTGGCAGAATATAGAAAATGCAACAACAAGAACTTATACAACGCCGAACGTTTCGCTTGCGGACGACGGTAAATTATTCCGCGTTTATGTCAGAATGGCTGGTATTGATCCGATGGTTAGAGAGGCAACAAGCGATCCTGCGCTCTTAACCGTTGTTCCAGACAATACACCTCCAACGGTAGTTTCAGCCAACGCGTTTACTAACTTTATCGGAATTGAATTCAGCGAACGGATGGATTCAGAATCTGTAACCAATCCTGCAAATTATTCAATCAACGGCGGCGCAGTCCAAATCTCGTCCATTGAATTAAGACCAAACGAAACTCAAGTTAAGCTCCTGCTCGCTCAAAATATCTCCGGTCAATTCACCGTGGATATCAGCGGTCTTAAGGACCTTGTTGGAAACGAGATTCAACCGGTGCAAGTTCAGGGCAATGTATCTGACCTGATGTTCATTGATATTGGCGGTCCACAGCCTCCAGGATATATCTTTACCAGCAAAGATGGCGAATTTGACGTGATGGCTGGCGGCAATGACGTATGGGACGGCGTAAACCAATTCTCCTTCATCTATAAACCTATTACAGGCGACTTTGACGTCAAAGTTAGAGTCCAGAGACTTGATTTCGTCGGAAACAACTGGTCTAAAGCCGGTATCAATGTTCGCGAATCTGTTAACGAACAAGCCGGAATGTTCTGGGTATATTCAACCCCGGCAACCGGCGCCGGCACCTATGAAGGTGCCTTGAGGCAGACCACAGGTGCAGGGATTTATGACTTCGGTCAACCCCGTCCGCCTGTTACCTTCCCGAATTGCTGGGTCCGCGTTAAACGCGAAGGTCAGGTCTTTACAGCTTATGTCTCCACAAACGGATATAATTGGAACCGATTTGGCCAACCTCAAACTATGAGCGCAATGCCTCAAACTATGTTAGTCGGTCTTGGAACCGTATCACATATTCAAGGCACCGCAACCTACGCAGAGTTTAGAGATTTTGGTCCGACAATCTATCCTGACGCTGTAATTACAATTACTCAACAACCAACAAGCCAGATGGTTGCGCAGGGATTAACTGCCACATTCTCCGTTGATGCAGAGGTTGAAAATGCACCGGTTGATGAACTTTCATACAGGTGGCAGGTAAACACTGGAACTGGATTCACGGATATACCAGATGCAAGAGGAAAGACACTATCTGTTGTTGGCAGCACATCTAATAACGGTTATCAATACAGGGCCATTGTTTCTGTCCCGGGCATCAGTGTTGTTTCACAACCAGCAGTATTGGCAGTAAACGTTGACACAATACCGCCGGTGCCACTATCAGCCACAAGGTCGTTATCAAAGATATCCGTGAGAATTGACTTCAACGAAGCGTTAGACCAGGCGTCTGCCACAACAATTGGCAATTATTCAATCAATAATGGCGTAACAATTAACGCTGTTACATTAAGCGGCGACGGCAAGACAGTCATCCTGGATACTACACAAATAATGGATGGATTTGATTACATCGTAACCATAAACAACGTTAAAGACCTTGCTGGAAATTCGGTCTTACCGAACACTCAGGTTCCTCTCGTAATGGTCGGCAACCGTACCCCGACCGGTTCTCCATTAATGCTTGTAATAGAAGCCGAAAACTATGATAGAACAGTTCCAGACACACTCGGGGCGTCGTGGCAATTCCAGAATTCGCAATCCGGGTATTCCGGCTCAGGGTATATGGTAGCTCTTCCGAACGCAGGAAGGACAATCGGAGATAATGAT
>JBAMMJ010000166.1:0-4304 GCA_039793825.1 Verrucomicrobiota bacterium
AGCTACCGCAATCAATCGTTCAGCGTCAGCCTTATGAGCCGAAATCGGCTTCTCAACCATCACGTGAAGACCGTTCTCCAGGGCGTCAATGCCAATTGTTGTATGCAAATAATGCGGAGTTGCAATGATTAGAGCGTCTATAAGACCACTGCGTATCAGGTCTTCGCTTTTCTCAAAGGTTTTAAGATGCCTGTATTTTTCAAGGTTTGGAGTGAACGCATCTGCAACAGCAACAAGTTCGCACCGCGAGACCTTTCCGCTCTGCAAATATTCAGCGTGGTAACGTCCGATGTTTCCAAGCCCGACAATTCCTAATCTGACTTTATTCATAGTTCTGCGCTATTAATAATAATAATCAGCCAACAATCAGTTCAAGAGCAAGAAAATAAGAATAACTTCTTCCCGATTATGTATAGTCGCCCGATAACATCCGTCCATCTTTTGTCACTCTATACCTCTTGCCCCGCCATTCAACAGTGTTGCCGGCAAAAGATAAAACCCAGATGATAAAATGAATTAAATCTTTTATCGGCGGCATAATAACCTGATAAAACTTTCCCGATGATTGTGTTAATCTTTTCTGATAAATCGCGCCGGTTGAGCAACGGGTAAAAATTGCAAGAGCAAAAAAACCGATGCCGTATGGAGACGGATTAGCAATTAAACAGAGGACTGCCCACAAAGTCAGGTTTGATAGAATTGAAAAGAAATACGGGATCGGTTCGCATACCCGTATGGTTCTGCCCCAGCGCAATTGATGGGCAAAGGTATCGCGCCAGTATGTTGGGGGATGAAAACATTCAACGACTATCGGGCTCAATTCAACTTCATAACCGTTTTCAGATATTAACCGACCTAACCAGTAATCATCCGCCAATTTATCCACAACCGCTTTAAATCCGCCTATCTTTTCAAGCGCAGCCTTACGTATCATCATAACGGCGCCGAGCGCAAAATTAATTGGTTTAAGACTTTTAGCCTGCAATACCTGAGACCAGAAATCGGCATTTATTGCGACTGCCTCCCACTTCATAGCCAGTGTTTGCGGATTCGCAAGCGTATAAAAACAACAGACCAGACCGATATTTTCTTTTTCAAACAAAGCCATTGACCCCGAAATCAAATCCTTAGAGGCAAGCACATCGGCATCGCTTACAATCACAATTTGGTGTTTTATCAATGGCGTTATCTCTACCAGTTTTGAAACTTTTGCGTTTGAACCATACCTTCCATTGCAGACGACTAACTGCGCGTCAACATCTGGAAATTCTCTTAATAACTCCGAGCATATTTTGGACGCCGGGTCGTCTTTGGAATCCACTGCGAAAATAATCTGCATCCTCCCTTTGTAATCCTGATTCAGCCAGCTCCGCAAACAACCTGCGGTAAATTCGTCAGTCCCTTTTATCGGTTTTATTACCGTAACAGAAGGCAGAAAACCGCTTTTTGCGGTCAACCTGCGGTGCATCGGAAAACGGAGTGCAACGGCGAATTGCCACAAAATTATTACAAAACTGCATAATGCTATTATTGCAACAACCGGTCCCATTTTTACCACAAAAACATCAATTATTACTTCAAAAAATGAATTTTAATAAATTAAATCAGACCGGTGGAATGGACAATAAAAATCCCGTAGCCGTTTTAAAATAGGTTGCTAAACGTCAATAAAGCCGTTATCGTCATCTCTTCTCTGGTTGCGGTGGATTTTAATCCTTGAAGTTGAGAAGCCGGTGAGATGGTTTAATAAGATTGTAACAAGACTTATCACAAGCGCACCCCAGAAAGCCGACCAGAAACCGTCAACGTGAAATCCTTTTACCAGCTCGCTCACAATCAAAAGCAAAACCGCGTTTATAATTAGTGTAAAGAGACCAAGGGTAAAAATTAATAACGGCAAGGATAGTAGCATTAATAGCGGTTTTATAAAATAATTGAGCAATCCAAGCAGAAGCGTTGCCACAAAGAGGTCAACCAAGCCATCATAATGGATTCCCGAAACAATATGCTCGGCAATAAGCACCGCCGCCGTGCATATAAGCCAGCGCAAGATAAATTCTTTTAGCCTCTCAGAACCCATACAGATGAAAATTATTCTTTTTTAACCTAACATAGATTTATTGAAAAACATAAAATTAAAATGCCTGAATATGCAAAAATTCCGTCTGTTTTTGCGCCGTAAATGAAACCTGTTTTACCGCCGCTGGAATAAGACAGAATTGACCGCATTTAAGTTCAACCGATACGTTCTCATAAGAAATGCCAAGACACCCCTTTAAAACGCCCACAATATGAACTGTTTCGCTTGATAGTTTAAATCTCGCCCCGCGCTTTACCCTGCAGGCGTTTACCCGAAATAATTTGTCATCAACAAGATATCGGATTTTAAACGTCTGGCTCTGCGAATACTTCGTTTTAATCAGTTGCGGTGAGTAATCTTTGAAATTTATAGATTTGAAAGCCTCCTCAATATGGAGCTGGCGCGGTCTTCCATCAAGTCCGACTCTATTCCAGTCATAAACCCGGTAGGTAGTATCGGAATTTTGCTGGATTTCAAAGATAACAATCCCTTTCCCAAGCCCGTGGACTCTACCGCTCGGAATAAATATTGCATCCCCTTCTTTAACTTCAAACCGCGTTAAACATTCCTGCAATGTGCCTTCTTTGAGTTTTTTTTCAAAATCATCCTTTGAGACTCCGTCTTTTAAACCGGCATAAATCACTGACCCCGGCTCGGAGTGCGTCACATACCACATTTCAGTTTTAGGTTCGCCGCCTAATTGAGCCGCAATGTCCGCAGGCGGATGAACCTGTAAAGACAAATCCTCGCAGGCGTCCAAAATTTTTATAAGAAGTGGAAACCTGCCATTTTGCGTCGGCTTTGCGTCGCCAAGCAAATCTTTCTCAAAATTTTCCATCAGCCAGCGGATTGATTTTCCGCTAAATTCGCCATTTGCGATGATGTTTTCGTCCCCTGGACGGTCTGATATCTCCCACGATTCCCCTACCCGGGTATTCGGCGGCAATGGCTTTGAATACAACGTTTCAAGCCTTCTTCCGCCCCAGACCCGTTCTTTAAAAATTGGAATGAAAGTTAGTGGATAGAGTTTATTCATTATTCCCTGACCTGGTCCTCTTCTCCGTTCAAAGTTGTTTACATTGCGGTTTTTTCTAAATTATTGTAGAAAATCAATATTTATAACGAGGAAGTGCTTTGAGACTCTTCGGTTTTCACAGACCTATTTTTAGAGTTTACGTTTTCCTCATTAATTTTAACCTCGCTTAACTCCTGGGTTTTTTTACCCTCAATAAAGTGGCCAAAAGCGCGATATTTTTCATACCGTCTTTTCAATCTCTCCGATACGCTCAATTTTGATAATTCGGTAAGATGTCTCAACAGGGCGCTTTTTAAATTAGCGGCAGTGGTTGCCGGATCGGTATGCGCGCCACCGAGGGGTTCAGGAATAACTTCATCAACCAATCCAAATTTGAACAAATCTTCAGCGGTTATTTTTAGCGCCTCAGCCGCTTTTTCAGAAGCGGACCTATCCTTCCACAAAATGGCGGCGCAGCCTTCCGGGCTGATAACAGAATAATAGGCGTTTTCAAGGATTAACACCCTGTCGGCGACGCCTATTCCGAGCGCTCCGCCAGAACCGCCTTCACCAATAACCACGCTAATTATCGGCACTTCTAATAACATCATCTCGCGCAAATTAACTGCAATAGCCTCAGCAATATGACGCTGCTCGGCTCCAACCCCGGGATAAGCCCCTGCTGTGTCAATTATTGTTATTATAGGCAGGAGAAATTTATTAGCCAGCTGCATTAGCCTGAGCGCTTTTCTATACCCCTCCGGGTGCGCGCAACCGAAATTTCGCTTGATATTTTCCTTTGTATCGCGCCCCTTCTGGGTGCCGATTACCATCACCTTATATCCATCAAGCCGCGCAAAACCGCCCACCATTGCGTAGTCCTCGGCATAAAGACGATCGCCGTGCAATTCGCTGAAATCCGAAAATGCCAACTTCACATAATCCAGAGTGTAAGGTCTCTGGGGATGCCGGGCAAGTTGCACGCGCTGCCAGGCGGTAAGATTCTTAAAAATCCGTTCCCGTTCCTGAGCGATCTTTTTTTCAAGGCTTTCTATGTCGTCCCTGAATTTATCTATACCCAACTTTTTAGCCTGTTCATTCAGTTCATCTAACTTTTTTTGCAGCTCAAGAATCGGTTTCTCAAATTCAAGGATATGTTTCATCTTTAAATTAAAATTATAAATGATTAAACCGAGTGTTGCAATTAAG
>JBAMMJ010000167.1:0-4291 GCA_039793825.1 Verrucomicrobiota bacterium
GGTTGTGGAGTGGCCCCCTGCGCCGTGGAGGGTGTTGCGGGCGTTGATTGCAACGTGGCACTTAAAATGCAGAGGCGAGGTTCCTGAGGAGCGGATGCGTCGGCTTATAATGGAGCTTGCGAGTAAATTGCCTTCTTATGAATTGCCGCCGGTAAGCGCCTCGCATACGCGCCATTATATGCCTGTCATTGAGGGAAGAAAACAGGAAAATTCAAAGATTTTTGATACATTTGTCAATGTGTGCGGGGTTTTAAAGATGGGTTGGGAGATAGATTGCGATAACGGGGATTTATTCTCTGTGCTTAATATTGTATGTTCGCGGTTAGGTTATCTTGGTAGGGCTGAGAGCGTGGTTGAAGCGCGCGTTGCTACAGATGTCAGCGGTTTTCAACCGAACGCGTTTCCGCTCCCACAAAACGAACCTGTACCCCCCGATAAAGAGCTGGTAAGGCTGTTGTGCCCGATGGACAATGAAGAATATCTGGACTGGGTGAAAAAGAATAATTACCAGGATGTGACTGGATTGGCTTCTGGTCAAGGTTCAAAACCGAAAGGAAAGGGAAGCAAACAGAAGCAATTGTTAAAGATTCCAGCCGATATATTTGAGGCGCTGCATTGCGACACTGCCGACCTTCAAGCGCAGGGATGGCAATTACCGCCCGGGAGTAAGTTTGTGGATTATGTGCGTCCGAAAGATTGTATTGAAGTTAAACCTCAGGTTAAGAGTTATGAGCGGGAATCAAGACCGAAAGTTGCGCGGTTTAAGATTGCGAGTTCGGTTTTGCCGCGGATTACCGAGGCGGTGTCGGTTTCCGAACGAGTTCATACATCATTGCTTGCGCGTTTCAAAAACAAAAGGGCGTCGGAGGTTATTAGTGGACGCGATGCAGATGGAAAACCGCTGAAAGGGCATCGGCATCTTTATATATTTTGCGAGGCGCTGGAAAAAAGAGATGCGATAACGGACATAATATTGTATGCAAGGGCTGGATTCGGTAAGCCTGAACGGGAGGCGATAGAGGGTTTGAAGAAGGTCTGGGGGAGCGAAGGATACGATATTCAACTTGTTTTTATTGATTTTGCAAACGATGCTACCGCTGAAATAAGCGAACTGTTTGGAGAGTCGGAACAGTGGGAATCCTACACGCCATTTGTTGCGACCTGTCATCCGAAATTTTATCGGGATGGTCGTCCGAAATTGGATGCTGAAGGATGGCATATTGGGTCGCCGGCGCATGATTTGCGGAGGTTGATTATTGAAGCGGGTTTGCCGGCGCCGCTAAAGATAGAGCAAAACAAATCTGTCACCTTCAGAGGGCGGAGAATAAATTGGCTGGAATTCAGGACATATCGGACACGCGGCGGCGGGGTATCGTCCGGGCAACCGCCTGTTGGTTTCAGTATAACATTCCCGGAAAAGGTGCGCGGTCCGCTTGCCTTTGGATACGGGGCGCATTTTGGTTTGGGATTATTCAGACCGGTTAAAAACAATAAATAAGGAAGCGAATCTGAATTCATTGGTAATTAAAGTTAAACAATACCTTGCCGATAATATAGATGTAAAAAGGCGCGCCAGAGGTTGCAAAGTGGTCAACCTTCTTAAGGCAGAGGTATGATTATCGGCAAACTATGAACAAGGAAGATACAAACCGACCGCATTCTGGTGAAGATTCTTACCCGCTGAACGACCGTCCTAAAAATGCAGAAAAGAGCCCAAAGGCGTCGGACATTGATTTAGCGAGACAGGATTTGGATAAAGGAGAAATTTTTGAGAAGGCGTTGTTTATATTAAAGGCGAAATTTTCCAAGACCGGGCTTGAATCAGGGAATGGGGCTCAAAGGGCTGATAATGCCAATGAAAAGGCAACCGGGATACAAATTGGTTCTGATGGGAAAACGGAAACGATTCAGGACTTTATACCGGCTCGGATGATAAATGAGTATATATATTGTCCGAGGTTGTTTTACTATGAATATGTGGAAGGGGTTTTTCTTGATAATGCTGACACATTGAGAGGAAGCGCGATTCACGAGCGAGTGGACTGTGGGAACGGGGCGATGCCGCAACCGAGTGAAGCCGGTAAAACCACAAAGGATGAGAATACTCAGACCGATTCAAATGCATGCGGAGCTAAAAATCAACCTGAAACCATACACGCGAGATCGGTAATGCTTTTTTCCGAAAGGCTTGGGGTTAATGCTAAGATAGACCTTGTTGAGATCACGACTGAGGAGAAAGATGGAGTTGAAGGATATTTAGTTTGTCCGGTGGATTACAAGGCCGGTTCGCCCAGGAAGGAAGATGATGGGAACGCGATATGGGAGGCGGACAAAATCCAGCTTGGACTTCAAGCGTTACTATTGCGGGAAAACGGCTATCGGTGCAATGAAGGAATAATCTATTATAGAGAGACGCGTCAACGGGTTCATTTGAAGATAACGGAAGAACTTGAAAAATGGATAATAGAGCAGGTGGAGAAGGCGCGCTTAACTGCCGCGGGGAACATACCTCCCCCATTGAAAAACTCCCCCAAATGCGTTCGTTGCTCACTGGCGCCGATATGTTTGCCTGATGAGACGATTTTGCTTAAGCAGGAATTTCAGCGTCAAAACACTCTGTGTGAAATTCCTGAGAATCAGGGAATATTTAGAAAGAATAAACGGATAAGGTTTAACGAGGTGCGGCGACTCGTTGCCGCGCGGGAGGACACGAGGGCTCTGTATCTTACCACGCAAGGTTTAAAAATCTCGCGGAGTGATGAGACATTAGAAATAAAAGAAAACCAGAAAACGATAGAGACAGTGAGGATAAATGATATCTGCCACGTATCAATATTCGGCAACATTCAAATAACCACGCAGGCAATCCAGGCACTTTGCTATGCAGAGGTGCCGATAACATACTTTTCAATGGGGGGATGGTTTTATGGAATAACGCGCGGACATTCATTAAAAAACGTGTTTGTTAGGATCAGGCAATTCAAAATAGCGTCAGAAGAAGAAGAGAGTTTGAAATATGCCTCCCGATTTGTATTTGGCAAGGTCCGTAATCAGCGCACGATGCTGATGAGAAACCACATTGATACGCCTGAGGAGTGCGTGAGGAAAATGAAACAACTGTCCGAAATGGCGTTGCGCGCAAAAACAATGCAAGAATTGCTTGGGATTGAAGGGATGGCTGCGAACCTCTATTTTGAAAATTTTGCCGGAATGATTAAAACGAATGATGAACTTGATTTAGCAGGGAATGGCTCAAACACACAATCAGAACAAGACAAAGCGAAAGGAAACGAATTAAATTTTGATTTCAGAACGAGAAATAAAAGACCACCGACCGACCCTGTGAACGCAACGCTCTCTCTGGCATACAGTCTGCTGGCTAAAGACTGCGCGATTGCGGCGATGAGTGTCGGATTTGATCCATATATTGGATTTTATCACAAACCAAGATTTGGCAAACCTGCGCTTGCGCTTGACCTGATGGAAGAATTTCGCCCGATAATAGCTGAATCGGTAGTAATAACAGCAATAAATAATCGCGTTTTAAATACAAAAGATTTTATCCGCGCAGGCAAAAATGTTAACCTGACTGCTAATGGCAGGAAAAAATTTTTTTATGTCTATGAACAAAGAATGAATACAATTTTTACGCATCCAATATTTGATTACAAGATTACATACAGACGGGCGCTGGAAATTCAAGCAAGACTGCTCGCAAAAGCTATTACACACGAAATACCAGACTACGTTCCAATAATCGTGAGGTGATAAAAATGAGGACCACCTATTTAGTCTGTTACGATATATGCGACGAAAAACGGCTCAGACGGGTCTTCAAAATATGCCGAAACTACGGAAACCACCTCCAATACTCGATATTTGAATGCGACCTGAACGAGTCCGAAAAAATAAAACTGCAGCAGGAATTGAGCAACGCGATAAACTACGACCAGGACCAGGTGCTGTTCGTATCTCTTGGACCAAGCGAAGGCAGAGGCGAACGAGTAATAACATCACTCGGACTGCCATATATTAAAATGGACGCCCCCTGCTACGTGTTCTAAAATGTAAACAATTTTTGCCGGATATGTCCGGATTGTTCATTGAAAACAAATGCGAGAGGTTAGGTGATAAAAAAAATACTGGAAGCGCTCGTTAATTGGAAATAAATTTAAAAATAATGGAAAAAAAGGAAAATCAAATGTAGCCAGAGCTTGAAAAACAAAAAATAAAATGCCAGAGTAGAGGGAAAGAGCGCAGGGTCTCGCATTTGAGAAAATAAACAGGTGAT
>JBAMMJ010000168.1:0-305 GCA_039793825.1 Verrucomicrobiota bacterium
ATATACTTTCCTGAAATTTTAACCAGCTGACCGACAGATGCCTTTTTAATATCGTAAATCAACGTTACAGGTTCGCCAAAAACCCCCGACGAATTTGTTTTTAGAAAGACTATATTCGTCCAATACGGCACATTAATGTGAACAGCAAGGAGGGTGTTATTTGCGTCTGCAAGCGTGCCACAAACGCCACGCGCTCGCACTCTGGCATTAATCAAAAACTCATCCTGATAATTGGTTGGATATGTTTGAATATTAAGGTTGAGAACTTTTCCATTCTCCTGAATCCCCATTATCAGAAATGATTT
>JBAMMJ010000168.1:315-14766 GCA_039793825.1 Verrucomicrobiota bacterium
AAATGATTTTGCGTTTTGAACAAAACGAACTGTCCCTTCAGTTTCTATCCATCGGGCATCCGCTTCGCCTGTCAACAAATTTTCAATTGTATATTTTCGCGGTTCAGGAAACTTGCCTGTTCCAATCTGGGTTATTTGCGCCTCGCGAATATACGGAGTCAACTGCCCCGGGCCGCTTACCCCGCTGATTTTTACAAGCGCGCCGGGTCTAATATTTAAATTTGGTTGCAGCGACCGAACAAATATAGAGTCGCTCTCGTCAGCCACAAAAAACGTATCCCCCTTGCCACCCGACCAGAGAACCGTCCCGGTAATATTGACAGGATAACGTTTTGCCGCCTCCGCCCGATTTAAAGAACGCAAACGGTTAGCCGACGTTATCTCTTCAATCGGCAACTGCCCGCCCAAAACCAGAGCCGATAAAATAACTAACAATATAAAAATTAATTTCTTTTTCCATAACCAATTCATATTCCACACAATCGGCTTAATTTTTAATCTATATTAAAAAGAATAGCCATATCTATGCAATTAATATCGTTTATTTTTTAATATTAATGTATAATATTTTTAACAGCAATTAGTTATGAAAATATTAATAAAACTTATAATGGCAACAATATTTACTCTCCTTTTTGGAATTAATGAATATTGTTCAATTGCATCGGAGAAACCAGATTTCTACCGATTTTATATAGGCACATATACAGGCAACAAAAGCAAGGGAATTTACTCTGGAAAATTATACCGAGCCGAAGACAAGATTGAATTGACAGGTCTTGCCGCTGAGACCGTTAACCCGTCGTTTTTAACACTCCATCCGAACGGGAAATTTTTATATGCGGTAAACGAAACCTCAAAGATGGACGGCAAGAACGAAGGTGGCGTCACAGCCTTTGAGATTAATCCCGAAGACGGAAAGCTCAAAGAATTGAATCGCAAACCCTCAGGTGGAACCGCGCCCTGTCATCTGGCAATTGATAAAACAGGCACATTCCTGGTAATCGCAAATTATGGTAGCGGGACGGTGGCGTGCTATAAACTGAATGAAAATGGGACTATCGGCGAAAAAACCGCTCAAATTCAGCATACCGGTTCGGGCGCAAATCCGTCGCGACAATCCTCGCCTCATGCCCACTGGGCTGGCTTTTCCCGCGACAACAAATTCGCTTTTGTCTGCGACCTCGGCATTGATAAGGTGATGATTTATCAATTTAATGACCAGACAGGGGAATTAAAACCAAATAACCCTGAATATTTAAAGTTGCCCGACGGTTCAGGACCAAGACATCTTGCGTTCCATCCCGACGGCAAACGCGCCTTTGTCATAAATGAACTTAACTCAACAATCTCAATGCTATCATACAATCCTGACACAGGCGCATTTGCTTTGTCTGGCAATATAAAAACATTGCCTCAAGATTTCACGGGTAAAAACACTACAGCGGAGATTGATATCCATCCTAACGGCAAATTTCTATACGGCTCAAATCGCGGACACGACAGCATTGCCTGTTTTGAAATTGCTCCTGAAAAACCGATACTGAAACTGGTTGATATAATTTTAAGCGGCGGTAAAATGCCAAGAAATTTTGCAATCACTCCTGACGGCAAATACCTTATAAGCGCAAATCAATCCACAGACAACCTCGTCCTTTTCAGGATTAACCAGGATACAGGAAAACTCACTCCTGCCGGAATTCAGGTTGAAGTCGGCTCACCAGTGTGCATTATTTTTATTAAATAAATTTAAAGATTATAATTTATGGATTTAGAACAATTAGGGTGGAAAGACATTTTTGAGACAGAATTTGAAAAATTTAAATCAATGGGTTACGAAATCGGGCGTGTGGCAATTGAAAACAAACACGCCTATACGCTGTTTACTAAAGAAGGCGCAATAGACGCCATATTGCCGGGCAAATTTTTGCACAAAAACGTCAGCCAATCAAACCTTCCAAAGGTCGGAGACTGGGTTGTTTTTAAACCGGTAAACAAGGATGAAAAAGTTGTTATTAAAGCCCTGTTGCCAAGATATAGCAAGATCGCCCGCAAAATACCCGGAAAAGAAAATCAGGAACAGGTGCTTGCGGCAAACGTAGACACCGCATTTCTTGTTCAATCATTTGATCAAGGGGTGAATCTTAGAAAACTTGACCGATACCTTGTTATGGTTCACGAAGGAGGAGTGCGCCCTGTTGTCATACTCAATAAGGTCGATCTAGCTAAAGAACCAGAGGAAACTATCACCACGGTAAAGCAGGCTATTGGCGACACGCCGCTGCTCGTCGTAAGCGCCACAAAAGCGCGCGGAATTGAAGAGATTAAGAAATTTATTCCACCAGGCGAAACAGTGGTATTTCTCGGACCATCCGGGGTCGGGAAATCAAGTCTAATCAACGCAATCTACGGTGAAGAAATTCAGGCAACAATTGAAGTCAGAGAATCCGATGCAAAAGGGCGTCATACCACAACGTGGCGGGAAATGATAATTCTCCCAGATGGCGGTCTTGTAATTGACACGCCCGGTATGCGCGAATTTCATATCTGGGTGGCTGATGAAGGAATTCAGGAGGCTTTTCCGGAGTTTTTTGAAATTGGCAGAAACTGCAAATTTAGAGACTGCTCCCATACGATTGAAAAAGGCTGCGCCGTGCTTGCCGCCGTGGAATCAGGGCAAATATCGCGCGAACGCCATCAGAGTTATGTCAAATTATATAACGAAATCCAATATATGAATGAAGAGATCAAACGGCATTCATACATAATAAAGAGGCGAACAAAACGACCGCGCGCCGATGAAGCTGAAGTTTACGACGAGGATTAAACATCAAAAACCTGATTTATGTAATAACGATGGCTTTCAAACTTGGAACATTGACGTTAAATTCTAATCTATTTCTATCACCGCTCGCCGGCTATACCAACCTGCCGTTCAGAATTGTGATTCGCCGTCTTGGTGGCCTTGGGCTTGCCACGACCGATCTCGTAAACGCGCGCTCTCTGATTGAGAAACGAGAAAAGGCTCTAAAACTGATTGAAACCCGCCCGGATGACTATCCGCTCGCAGTCCAATTATTTGGAAAATCGCCACAGGAGATGCGCGAGGCGGCAATCATAGCGCAGGAAATGGGGGCTGCCGTTATTGACATCAATATGGGCTGTCCGGTAAGAAAAGTTTGCTCAAATGGTAGCGGCGCGGCATTGTTAAGAGATTTTAACAAAGCGATAGAGATTGTTGAAGCTGTCGTAAACACTGCAAAAGTTCCTGTCACAGTTAAAATGCGTTTGGGATGGGATGATAACAATATCACCGCACCAGACCTCGCTCGGGCTCTTGAAGAGGTCGGAATAAGCGCCGTTTTCGTCCACGGACGCACCCGCGAACAGGGATTCAGCGGCAGGGTGAACCTTGATGGCATTCGCGCGGTTGTTGAATCTGTAAAGTCAATACCGGTCATCGGCAACGGAGATGTAACCACGCCTTACGCGGCAAAAGTTATGCTTGAACGAACCGGCTGCGCCGGCGTAAGCATAGGCAGAGGCGCCTTTTATAATCCCTGGATTTTTAGACAAACACACGAATACCTGAATTCGGGAATAATTCCATCTGAACCTAAATTTGAAGAAAAAATCAGATTAATGTGCGACCATTTTGAATTGATGATTGAAATCTTCGGAGAAGAACAGGGCTGCAGAATGTTCCGAAAAGTCATCCCGATGTATGCCAGAGGGCTCGGACCGGCAAAAGAATTTGTTAAACGAATCGTGCTAATATCAAATAAAAGTCAATTCTATGAAGCGCTACAATTTTACCTTGAATGGAGAAAAAAATTTCTGGACGAAAACGGAGAGTTAAAACCGCAGTATATGCCGCTTATACCACAAGCCTCGTTTTTAACCGATTCTAAAGATGATTCGGAATTAAAAGTCCCGACAGGTCCTATTGAATTCTGGTAAATAAAAATTAATTAAAACAGCAATTTGCCTGTAAAGCGATCTTTAGCCGATCCAGAAACTCCCGACGCGGAATCAATTTGCCCCCCATACTTTTAGTGACGTTTGTCAACATCTGTATATCAACCAGTTTAAAACCGCGCTCTTTGAGCCGCTCCATCAATTTAACAAGAGCGACTTTTGAAGCGTTGCTTACTTTGTGAAACATTGATTCAGCCGAGAAATAACCGCCGATGCTAACCCCATATATCCCGCCAACCAACTCTCCACTCTTCCAGCACTCAAGACTGTGCGCACAGCCGGCGTGATGCAAATTTGTATATGCGCGAATAATCTCCTCGGTAATCCAGGTCCCGCTTTCTCTTCTCATTCCGCACTCCCTGATCACCTGTTCAAAAGCCATATCAACAGTTATATTAAATGGGCTTTTTCTTAAGAATTTATGAAGGCTCCGCGATATGTGCAAATCGTTAAATTCCAGCACCGCGCGCGGGTCTGGCGACCACCAGGTTACAGGACTTCCGCTCCAGGGAAACAGACCGCTACTGTAAGCGGCAAGCAACCATTCAACCGCAAGAGAACCGCCAATGGCAATCAAGCCGTTGCTCGGCGAATAATACGGATCGGGAAACCACACCTTCTTATCATCCGCAATGTAAAACCATTGTCCGTCAAAATAGTGCATTGGAGAATCCTTACAATTATTTGACTGTTACTCCATTGCTTCAAGCAGATGATATTCAAAATATTCGCATACATCCATAATAGCGAGAGAAACTAAAGAGGACCTTTTAACTCTAAGGTTCTTTAGCCCTTCATAATCCGGAGAACCAAGATTTTTCCACGTCCCAACTCTAATATCATTCAATACCTGCAATAAACATTCCATCTGCTCAGGCGATAGCTGCAACTTGTAATAATAATCCTTCTGCGTAAAACAGGAAGAGTCTCCAAATATAAACTTCAACATCTCTTTATTTTGTTTTTGCTGCTCCGACAACTCTTCCTGCAAAAGTTTTTTGCTCTGGGCAATATCTTTATTTGATATTGATTTACTGATCTCCTGCAACGTCGGATCAATCACAGGGTAAAGCTTTAAAACTTCAAATAACAACAACTTCTCTTCAATGGAGAATTCAAATGTAAATTTGTTGTCTGTTTTACCAAGCAGTTTCACTCATCACGCTCCATTGTGGCTTGCAATCCATATTTATGCAATTGATGAACGTAGTGTTCAGCACGCTCAAAACTCTCGCGCGTGAGAACGCTTTTGCCCGTGTTATGCACCTGCAACATATGATATTCAGCCTTTTGACGCGGCCATCCAAATACAACCTGAAAAACGTGTGTCACATAAGACATCAAATTCACCGGGTCGTCCCAGCATATCACTAAATATCCCGGCTCCAGACTCTCCTTGGTCTTTGATTTCTCATCAATCTCTTTTGATGGTAATGTACCGGATTTCATAAATGAATTATAAAAAAATTAACTTAAATTTTGCGAAAATTCAATCTATTATTAAAAAGTTCTTGACAATCAAAATGTTATTCACTTTAAATTTTTTACAACTTATCTATTGACTTTTTCCTGTTTTTTAATAACTTTATATTGCGGTTTGGTTGAAAGTAGCTCGTTTCTTCAGCGGGGTCCCCCACCCCCACCTCCTTGGCGTGCTACTAACCAAACCGCGCTATTTTTTATAATAATACATAATTATGGACACCCAGAAAAATGTTGTGCCAGATATTAAATCGCTTTATCGCGATGAAATAATCTATTATTTAGAAAAACAAAACCAACCGCGCTATCGCGCCGACCAGATTCTTAACTGGATTTACAGACACTACGCCTCGGAATGGTCGCAGATGAGTAATCTATCCATTGAACTTCGCAAAAAACTGCCGGAGATTTTTAAGCTTTATACGTCAAAACTGGTAAAAGTGCAAAGCGCCGCAGATTCTACGCGCAAATTTCTATGGCAACTTGAAGATGGCTCTTTTGTTGAAAGCGTTTTAATCCCTGCGAATCCGGCATTATATGGTGAATCAAGCGATAGAATGACGTTGTGCGTTTCCACTCAGGTTGGTTGCGCGTATAAATGTAAATTTTGCGCGAGTGGTTTAAACGGATTTGTTAGAAACCTTGGCGCAGGCGAAATAGTTGAACAGATACTCGCTGCCGAACGATGGGCAATTTCTGAAAACCTCAACCAGAATTCATCGGCAAAATCCAGAGATAGAATTATCAGCAACATCGTCTTTATGGGGATGGGCGAGCCGTTTGCAAATTACGATAATCTATTAAGGGCTATAAAAATTATCAACTCTGAATGGGGCTGCAATATCGGGGCAAGGAAAATGACGATATCAACCTGCGGTTTAGCGCCAGAAATAAAACGTTTTGCAGCTGAGAATATACAGGTTCGCCTGGCAATATCGTTGCACGGCGCTACAAATGAAGTGCGGTCAAAATTAATGCCGATTAACAAAAAATATCCGCTGGAACAATTGATTGAAGCGCTCCGATTTTATAAACAGAACAAATCAGGTATGATAACCTTTGAATACATTTTAATTGAAGGAGTAAATGATTCGCCTCAAGACGCAGAACGACTGGCATCCATAGCAAAGCCGCTTTTTGCAAAGGT
The DNA here is from genome assembly GCA_039793825.1 of Verrucomicrobiota bacterium. Taxonomy (GTDB): domain Bacteria; phylum Verrucomicrobiota; class Verrucomicrobiia; order Limisphaerales; family JAKPVM01; genus JAKPVM01. The sequence goes on from JBAMMJ010000168.1 coordinate 6,923, forward strand.
TAACCTTATACCATATAACAAAGTTGAGGGTCTTGATTACAAGCCATCCCCTCTAAACATCCAGAAACAATTTTTGAATATTTTAAAACGAAGAGGCGTCGCCGCAACATTGCGAAGGGAAAAAGGCGGAGATATAGATGCCGCCTGCGGACAGTTAAGACTGAAAACCGAATCCACATTAAAACAGGACTTAATCTAAACTTGATTACTCAGCAATATTGAGTCAGATTTTTACCCGATGATTGCGCTCATAGACTATGGAGCAGGAAACTTGCGAAGCGTCCAGAAGGCGCTTGTTTATGTGGGCGCCGACGTGCGCATTTTTAGAACTCCGCAAGGGATTGAAGAATCAAAAGGCATTGTTCTGCCCGGCGTCGGCGCTTTTGATGATTGCGTCAACGCTTTGATACATCAAAACCTTTTTCAGACTATTCTGAACTGCATAAATAAAGGGATGCCATTTTTAGGAATATGCATTGGATATCAGGTGTTATTTGAAAAGAGCGAAGAGTTTAACAGTAGCGCCCGCGGGCTATCAATTTTCAAAGGCAATGTTGTAAAATTCACGCAAAAGCCACAATTTAAAATACCGCAGATAGGCTGGAATCAAGTTGAACTTGCAAGACCAAACTGTCCATTGTTCAGAGCAATCCCAGATAAAAGTTATTTCTACTTCGTTCATAGTTATTATCCAAAACCAGCCGATCAGTCCATTGTGGTCGGATGGACGGATTATGCCGATAGATTTGCATCGGCGGTGTGGAAAGAGAATGTTTTCGCAGTTCAATTTCATCCTGAAAAAAGTCAAAACGCAGGGCTGAAACTGCTTAAAAATTTTGTTGAATTCGCTGAAACCCATTAAAATTTATTAACTGTTTTATCTCTCACAGGAAATTGAATGAAAACCAAAATGCATATCGCCGTAGTGAGCGATATCCACTATTCCTGCGAGGCTGAAAGACAACGCCACGACTTTGAAGAACGCGGCGTTCCAAATCCATTCTTGCGTCAGATAGCAAAACTCTACAGAAGATTTGTCTGGTTAAAAGACCCGCTAAACCATTACCACAGGCTTGATTTATTTTTAGAAAAATCTGGCAATCCAGATTTCTGTTTTGCCCTTGGCGATTACACCTGCGATACGGCATTCATAGGGGTTGCCGACGAACTTTCCTTTCAAAGCGCCCTTGAATGCCTGATTAAACTTAAAAACAAATTCGGCAGCAACTTTAAACCGTTGATCGGCGACCACGAACTCGGAAAATTAAGTCTCTTTGGCGGTGTCGGCGGTCTGCGACTCGCAAGTTATCACCGCGCCGTAAATGAACTCAAACTTGAACCATACTGGAAACTTGAATTTGGAAATTATGTATTTATTGGAATTACCTCTACCGTGATTGCGATGCCAATTTTCCTATCAGAAACCCTTGAAGAAGAAAAACCGCTCTGGCTGGATTTATATAAAAACCATCTAAATGCAGTATCCGAAATTTTTAACCAAATTCCATCAGAAAAACGAATCATCCTGCTCTGCCACGACCCTTCTGCATTATGCTTTCTTGCAGAAATGCAAGCGGTAAGAGCCAAATTAAATCAAATTGAACTCACCTTAATCGGACACCTCCACTCAAACGCAGTTTTTAAAGCAAGCAAATATCTGTCAGGAATTCCACAGATAAATTTTCTCGGGCACACTCCAAAACGGCTTACTCACGCATTGCGCAAATCAAAGGTCTGGAAATCCTTTAATATAAAATTATGCCCGTCGCTATCCGGAATTCAGCTGTTAAAAGATGGCGGATTTTGCACTCTGTCTCTTGACCTAAACCAAACCGAGAATCCCCAATTTACCTTTCACCATCTAAAATGGTGATTTCTCCCTTAATCTTCACTTAACGTCTGAGTTATCTCTTCTTACAAAAACTGGCTCCGATAATTTAACTCCATCTATTGAAGATTCCCCTGCAATACCAAATTTTTTGAAAAACACCCTGGCGCTGGAATCGTTGATTTTGATCTTTACCCCAATGGCGTTTTCATTTTCAACCTTAACAGCATCAATATCAGGTTTATTACCTATACGATATGGAAAAATAACCGTTAGCATTCCGATCTGCTTCTGTTTTTCTTCAGTTCCCGCCTGCAGATGCCATTGGTTTGGAAAATCTCGGCTTGGCTTCGGATCATAACCATCCCATTGTCTGAACGATAATTTTACAGGCGACAGATAGAGCGCCTTCACCCCCGCCCTCTTTCTTTCTAAATTTAATTCTTGTCGGGATTCGTCTACAATAAATGGCTGCAAACTATGAAGCATAAACTGGAAAGTTGAAGGTTCCTTCGCCACAATATCGTCATAAATAACGATCGCATCCGGTTTTAAAAAAACAACGCTCCTTATATATCTTTGAAGCTTGTCCCGGTATACGGCGGTAGCATCCCCAGCAACATAATCATAAGCTGGCGTAAGTTTCTCGCCAACTATCTTTCCACCGATAACTGTATGTTTAATTTGTCCTTCACCATTAACCAAAACTGCGTTATGGGCAATTGTAGAGTGAGCCCAACCATAATGGAAACGGCTTCCATGCAAGTCTCGGTAAACACAGGTCACAAGCAATTCGTCTCCGTATGCATTTAATTGAAAACTGTTCTGTGGATTGTGTCCGTGACTTTGCGAGCCAAACGGACTTGATTTGAATAGAAAATGCACATCATCGGCGCTATTTAACAAAGTCGTATGCAAACTTGCGATGCCGACGCCGTGAAAAACCTTTGATTGCGGTATATCACTCGGAGGTTTGGGGTTCGGCAACGGAGGAAGATTTGCCTTATATAAAAAGCCCAGAATGCCTGTTTCGCCTTGCATCTTCCATTGCTGAACCCACCATTGCCAGTAAGAAGCGTTCTTTGACGCGCCGTGTGCGTTGCCTGCTCTTATGAAATATTCCATAAACCCACCCCAGCTCGCAGGCGGGGGACGGTATGACAAATCGCCAAAACCCATATTCGGCGAACCCGGCGGCGCAAGGTAGAGCGCAAAATCACCTACCTGTGAAAAGAATGGCTTCTTCAAGCCGTCAATATTCAGCGCAGATTTGGCAAATTGAAGCCACCACACAGCCTTGCTCATATACCCTCCCCAGTAACTCAGCCCCTCGTGCCAGCCACCATCGTCATCAGACCAAACCGGATAGCACGCGTAAAACTTGTTAACCGCATAATCAAGCCATAAATCTGCCTCAGGAATCTCGCCATTAAACGCTATGGCGGCTTCAGCGATTTTGTGCCAGGTGCGATTGCCGTGACTATTATACGGTTTGCTCAAATGACCAATCCCATTCCCAACCTCGCCACTCTCCCACGCGTCTTTGATTCTCCGAATTGTAATTTCGTAAATTTTTTTCTTATCCTCTTCGGTAAACATATCGTAAGCCCAGTCATAGGCGCGCGCCGGCCTATGCAACATCGGTTTTGCAGCCTCGCAATTTAATCTAAAATTTGTAGGACCATCAGGATTCCATGAGGTTAGGTGCAAAACCCACTTTCGCGCAGCCTCGCCATATTTCTTCTCACCGGTAATCAGGTAAACAAAAGCAAGAGTTTCAGCCTCCTGACACGCTTTTAATGTCTGCTCCCGATTAGGCCACCAATATTTTATCAGCTCCGCATTGTCCTTGTCTCTTGCCGAACCTAAATGGTCGGGCTCAGGCGTCGGACCGTCTCTAATTATACGGTCAGCCGCATTTTTCAATATTAAAAATTCCCTGGACAACTCTCCATTGGCAAGCGCCCGCAATCTTGGTAAATCTTCTGGGCGCATAAAAAGTCGCGGATGAGCGGCGGGTATCGTTTTCTTTCTTTGCTCAATTGTAGGCATCGGGAATTCCGTTGCGTCCGGCGGAACTATAAAAGACCTCACCATACTCCAGGCGGACTTTTCGCCTGATGTGGCAACAAAACAATAACGCCAGTAATAGACGCCCGGTTTTAACGGCTCATAATGAGTATAAGTATTCCACCGAATATTTTTTATTGTTGTTGGTTTGGCAAAATCTGCCGATGTCGCCCATTCAACAATATAGAATTGCGCTTGCGGCTCAACAACCCAGCAAAGCGAAGGAGGATTCAATTTTATCCTCTCCTTATCAGCCGGTTTATATCCCCATTCATCAGGCGCAGGCTGCCGATTAGATACAACTAACGCGCAGTTTGCCACATCAGCCCAAACCAAAAGCCACAAAATTATGCCTGCAAATCGTTTAATCATTTGAATTCTTTAAAAATAGACGAAGTTTAAGAAGACTCTAATTCAAAACTTTTCAACCTTTCTTCTACCTTTCACCAGTTCTTAACAAATCATCAACAGGGGCATAATCGTCGGTCAAGATTTGAGCCTGTTCAAATATCGGTGGTGGAACAGGATAAAAAGCCTCAACCTTCTGTGTTAACAGTGGAAAACTAACTCTGTTTTGACGCAGCAACAGGTTTGCCTTCGCGCGCAAACTCTCCTTCGTTGCTTTTATATTTGAACGTGTTCCGATTAACACCACATTCATACTCTCTCTTGCGGGAAATATATAAACCTGTGGAAAAACCGATTTCATAGTTTTATAAACAGCCGCTACGATATCGGATTGAAAACCGTTTATTGTCCCAATTACATTATACGCAATCACCCCATTTGTGGTTAACCGCGATAAGGCAATCTGAAAAAACTCTCTGGTTGTTAAATGGTAGGGCACAAAAGAACCGTAGCGGCTGCTGTGATAGGCGTCCATAATAATCGCGCCATAAAGATTCGTGGTCCGATTTAAAAATTGCCGTCCATCGTTGATGTGCACAATCTGGTTTTCTCCCCTTTTAAAATAAAAAAACTTCTCCGCAATATTTACAACCGCCGGGTCAATTTCCACAGTCTCAATTTTTAATTTAGGATAATAATATTGAAACAATTTTTGAGCGCTCCCACCACCAAGCCCAACCATTAGCACATTCGTCAACTTATCATTCCATAGCCAGACAAGGTGAAAATATTCGGTATATTCAAAATGCCCGCTCAATGGATTTGCCAACAACATTCGGGTCTCTGTTGAACCGTTAAAACTCAAAAATCTAAAACCCGCTTCATCTACTACTCGTATATTGTGATAACGCGAGGTGGCTTCAAAAACAATTTCTCCCCCAGCAACCCTACTTAATAAGGTTAAATAGAGCAAGCAGGCGGTTAGTAATTTATACATCATTCTTGGTTTTCTTAAAATCTTTAACCATACACAATAATCCAAGCCCTGCCACTATTGCTCCCATTAATTTAAAGATACTTGAAATTCGCATAATATCAATCAACAAAAATCCCGATATAAAAACCCCAAAAATGCCGCCAAAAGTTGATACGGCAATTATAAAACCACTTATCTTGCCGATTTTAGCAACATCGCCAGACAGGACTCTAATCATAAAAGGCGAAACCATTGCCAGAATCAGGCAGGGAACAAAAAACACAAACATACTTCCTAAAACGGGATCTAATTTTTGCCATAGAGCCGGGATAGGTTTATCAATCGGGTGGCGTCCAACAATCCATTCAATAACCGGCGCCGCGTATGTTGGAATCAGGAATGTTATAATTCCTGCTCCCACCAGCAAATAACCGAGAGAAGATATCTTTGGAAACCTATCCGCAAACCATCCACCTATATAATATCCAATGCCAAGCGAAATCATAACCACGCCTATCTGGCTTATCCATACATAAAATGCGCCCCCGAAATCCCTGGCAAGAAATCGGGCACCGACAATTTCAAGCACCATAACCACTAACCCGGCACAAAAGGCGATAAACCCGCTCAATAAATAAACGCTCATTTTCTAAATCAAAATGTTTATCATTATTTATCAGAATAGTCGGACGAATAAAACAACGCTGTCTACTCTTCCGCTAATATGCACGGTTCCCATAAAAAAACGCCAGTCATTTTACTTCTTAAATAATAAGCTGGATTATTAAAATTTCTCCATTAAAAAGGCGACTACTTCTGGTTTTGAATTGTTTTATAATTTGAATGGGTTAAATTAATTCAATTATATTGTATTTATGTTTGATACATTGACAGGCAAATTACAAAAGGTGTTCAGAGACCTGCGCGGATTAGGCAAGATAACAGAATCAAATATCGCCGATTCTTTGCGCGAGGTCAGAATGGCTTTGCTTGAGGCTGATGTTAACTACCAGGTCGCCCGCGATTTTATAGAGCGCGTAAAAACTAAATCCCTCGGCACAGAAGTAATTCAAAGCATCCAGCCCGGACAACAAATTATAAAAATTATCCACGACGAACTTGTTCAACTTCTTGGTTCCACTAATGCGGCGCTGAATTTAATCGGCAATCCAACCATTATTCTTATGGTTGGTCTTCACGGCTCGGGCAAAACCACCACCTGCGGAAAACTTGCCCGATGGCTCAAAAAACAGGGCCGCCAGCCCCTCCTTGTAGCCGCAGATATTTACAGACCCGCCGCAATGGAACAACTTGAAACAATCGCCCGTCAGGCAGATGTGCCCTGTTATGTCAAAAAAGGCGCAACAGATGTGCTGACGATCGCAAACGAAGCCCTCCAATTCGCTCGCGAAAATCATTGCAATATCATCCTGTTTGACACCGCAGGCAGACTCCAGATAGATGAACCGCTCGTTCAAGAACTCGTAAGGCTGCGAGACCTCGTAAAACCACAGGAAATTTTGCTCGTGCTTGACGCGGCGACCGGTCAGGAAGCGGTAAATGTAGCAAAACACTTTGATAACGCATTGAACATAACAGGCGCTATATTAACTAAATTAGATGGCGATGCCCGCGGCGGCGCAGCCTTGAGTTTTAAAGCCGTTACAGGAAAACCGATTAAATTCGTCGGCGTAGGCGAAAAACTCCAGGACATTGAACCATTCCATCCCGAAAGAATGGCAATGCGCATCCTCGGTATGGGTGATGTTGTAAGCCTTGTTGAAAAAGCCGCCGAGGCAGTAGAAGAAGAAGAGGCAAGAAAACTTGAAGAAAAAATGCGCAAAGGCGAGTTCACCCTTGAAGACTTCCTTGAACAACTGCGCCAGATGAAAAAACTCGGCTCGCTTGAATCTGTGCTCGGAATGCTTCCCGGTGGCTCAGAAGTCCTGAAAAACACCGATATCTCCAAACACGAAAAGGAATTCCGCAGAATGGAAGGGATGATCTGCGCAATGACCCCTGAAGAACGGCGAAATCCATCTATACTCAATGCCCGCAGACGCCAGAGAATCGCCAAAGGCAGCGGCGTTTCTGTCGCTGAACTCAACACTATGCTGAATAGATTTAATCAAATGCAACAGATGATGAAAAAATTCAATAAATTCCAAAGGGCAATGGCAAAAATGGGAAAAACTTTGCCCGGATATATGATTAAGAAATAAACTTTTCATCACCTATTTTTTTAGATATCAGGACAATCTGGTTTTCATTTGAAAAAACCCGCCATTAAATGTAATAATAGGGTTATTAATACAATCCCGGCGATTAACCAAATACCAATGTTAGTTATGAGAAATTATAAAAAACACATCCTGTTTGGCGCGGTTTTCGTATGCCTCTTTTTGTTTAATGCAAATTCACAGGAGTATTTCTATACTCTTATTCGGGGAAGTTCTATAACTGATGACTGCAAAATTTGCGGCAGACCGACCATACCGATACCGATTAATGGTAATTTTCTCATTCAAATAACAAATCAAACCCCTTTTGCAACAAGGTTTGCCGTTAAAAAAATCAATTTTTATTCAGGGCAGCCAGACGACCCCACAATTTTAATCACCG
>JBAMMJ010000168.1:14776-28312 GCA_039793825.1 Verrucomicrobiota bacterium
AGGAAATGGGGAAATCTTCGGAGAAGTCGCCCTGATACAGGTAATTACACTCAATTTAACAATCTACCGAAAAGGGGGCACCAACCGATTCCTCCAGTTCACAAATACCACAGGCGCTATAACAATCCCTCTGCCGATGGTTCAATGCGAACTCGTCCAGACCCAGGAAGATATGTTCCAATTTTACACTCTCAAAATAAACGCCGCGCCATACCACGAAATCTGGTTTTCCACCGAAAATGGATTCACATCCACTAACTCCCTGATGAATGGCACACCAGCAGACATATTGTCTTCAACAGGCAATAAAATCAAATCTAAAGCGGATTTAATTAAAAACCTTAATCTTCAAAATCCGCCCGAGGACCTAAATGTGGATGCTCTGGATGTGATTACTAATGGAATCATCCTATTCTCATTTGACCGCGCCGTAACAAGCTCAACGCTTGGAGTAATTAACGAAGGCGACGTTGTGTCAGATTCAGGAAACATTGTCTATAGAAATGAATCTCTACTTTCAAAACTTGGCTTTATGCCCCCTGCCCCTTCTCTTGGATTGGATGCTATTCAGGTCCTGGATAACGGCGAAGTCCTTTTCTCTACAAGAAGTGACGCCTTTTCTGAAAAACTTGGCGCGATGATCCAAAACGGGGATATTATTTCAAGCGAAGGTTATATTTTTAAAAAGAACAAAGACCTGCTCCAACAACTTCTCCCAAGCGAACAAGATATTGATTATGGACTGGACGCATTTTATTTATGGGAAAATGGAGAACTATGGTTTTCTACGAAATTGGGATTTAACAGTACTAAAGTTGGAACCGTCCTTGCCGGCGACCTTTTAAGCGATAGAGGTTACGTGGTTTACAAAAATCTTGATTTACTCGCACCATTTTCGCCGCTTGAAGATTTGGCTGACTTCGGGCTTGATGCCCTGTTTATCATTACCGATCTTTCCGTAGTCTCTCAGCCACCGCGTATTACCGAAATTAAAATTCAAAACGATGCCATAAATATCAACTGGGCAGGCGAAGGCAGGCTATTCAGGGTTGAATCCAGCGATGATATAATCGGCAACTTCTTTCCAGTTCAAACAACCACTTCAAAAAATATTAAAATACCTTTAAATAATACCAGAAAACAAAAGCAGTTTTTCAGAATAAGACAGTGGTAAATGCCGCGATTTATTTTTTGACTCTGGCGCTCGGAGTGGCATCCGCTTTCAAATCTCCAATTGCAAACTGAATTCCATCAAGAATATGTTGTAATATCTGTTTATTCCAGAAGATATCGTGTCTTTGTCCAAACGCGCAATAAAACACCCTCCCTTTCCCCCAATTTCTTATCCAGCTCAACGCATAATCGTTGTCTTGGCGGTTCCCGCCTTTCAAATTCAATTTTGCCAACGATTCTTCCCAATCAACACTCAAAAGAATTCTTAAATTTTCACGCGAATATGGCGCTTTAAATGTGTAAATTTCATCCGAGATTTCAAACCCTTTGCCATTAAACGCCTTATTAATCGGATGTGTCGGATCGTCTATCTTAACAATTACCTTCCCCCATGGATGACCATTGAAATATCCCCCTATCATCTCGCCGTATTCCTTCCAGTTGTAAAAACAATCTGTCGCAGCATGCAGACCAATTAAACCTTTCCCACCAGCAACAAAGTTCAACAAATTCGTTCTCAATAGATTTGAACGCGCCTCGGCAGACTTTTTCTCATCAGGTGTCATATTTTTATAATTCGGGGGCAAAAAGAGGTCCCCGGTAGTGCTATTAAGCAAAATGGCATCATATTTTTCCAAATTCTCCTGTTCAAACATTGAAATATCCTCGCTGACATCTGTAGAAAAAGCACCCGTTTTTTGTCCCAGCAATTCAATCGCCTTTGCCGCCACAGGAATTGAATCGTGCTTAAACCCACGGGTCAGGTTAAAAATAAGCACCTTTCTCGGTTTTGCCGGCTGAACAGTCGCCTTTTCAGGCAACGCCGCCTTTATGTTCTCAATCTCCTGCTGCGTCGGAGACTGCGCAAAAATATCTGTGTTTAACAAAAATGCCGAACAGATAGCCGTAGAAATTAACGTAATATTTAGCGTTTTCATAAATATTCCTTATTTTATTATGATGATAAAAAATAAGATTTTATTCAACTTTAAAATTCGGTCAGATCAAACATCTTTCAATAAAAAATTTTTGCAATATTCCATTTAATTTGTATATTTTAAAAAATTATGATTAGCAGAAGAGATTTTTTCCAACGGTCGGGATTACTTGCGGCTGCCGCTGCGCTCCCTCAAACTGTCCGATCAGCAGAACAAATTCAAAAGTTATCCAGTCAAAAGCCAAAAAATATTATTCATCTCGTCGCCGACGGAATGAGTATGGGCACATTAACCTGTGCCGACCACTTTTCATATAAACTCCGCGGCAGAGGTTTGAGCTGGCTTGCGTTAATGAGTAACCCTGTTGTTAGCTTCGCCTGGGTCAATATGCGATCATTGAACTCCCTCGTCACAGATTCCGCGGCGGCGGCATCAAGCTGGGGCAGCGGCTCGCGCGTGCTTAACGGGGCAATAAATCAATTGCCAGATGGAACAAGTTTGAAAACCCTGTATGAATTATTTGATCAGGCTGGCTGGAAACGAGGTCTTGTCACAACTACCGAAATAACTCACGCCACACCAGCCGGTTTCGCCGCCAATGTTGATGAACGAGACACCGGCACAATGATTGCCGCTCAATATCTTGAACGCCAGATAGATGTATTACTGGGAGGCGGGCAAAAATTCTTTGACCCCACACAAAGAAGAGATAAAAGAAATCTGAAAAACGAGTTCACAAAGGCAGGTTACGTTGTAATGGAGAATCTTGACGCTTTGAAAGCAGCCCCTGTTGAAAAAAGGTGGCTCGGCATCTTTGATAAATCGCACCTGCCATTTATGATTGACCATTTAAATAGCGAAAAAATCCTGGCGCGAGTGCCGACGCTCTCATTTATGACTCAAAGGGCGCTTGAGTGGCTATCAAGATATCCGAATTTTATCCTCCAGGTTGAAGGCGGCAGAGTAGACCAAGCCTGCCATAATTGCGACGCACCGGCGGCGTTTCAGGAAATGATAGAATTTGATAAAGCGCTGGATGTCTGCCTTGAATTCCAATCCAAAAACCCCGAAACTCTCATCATAATCACCACAGACCACGGCAATGGAAATCCGGGACTTAACGGTATGGGTAAAACCTATGCACAAAGCTCCTGGCTCTTCGCAAATACACTCGGAGTAAAAGCCTCTTTTCCAGAAATATTGAAGGCAATTAAAAGCGGTAAACAATCTGAAACCACAAATGAAAGCGAGAAAAAAGAAGATGACGGACCCTCTGCAGACAACAACAATTCAACCCAAACAAGAACGATTCAGACAACCACTACTTCAACAACAGAATTACCCTCGCCAGAAACAATAGTTCAAATCATCAAGGAAAAAACCGGTTTGCCCTACGTCTCACCCCGAAGAGCCGAAGCATTCCGAACACTGCTTCAGAAAAAGACCTCCCCACTTTATGAGGTTATGAATAACGAAACCGCCGCTCTTGGACAACTACTTGCAAATTATATTGGAATCGGCTGGACAGGCGGCGTCCATACATCAGACTACGTCCCGCTAACAGCGCTCGGTCCGGGCTCGGACAAATTCCGCGGTTTCCTGAATAACACCGATGTATTCTACAACTATCTCTCTTTAGCAGGCATTGATTATAAAAATCCATCCGAAGATATACTCGCTTACGAATCCAAAGGTCCTGAAGCCTCCGAAGTGGAAAATATAGCTGAATATAGTCTCCCATCAGACTCAAATTTAATCGCGTAATAATTCCACAATTTAAAACATATTGATAATTGCCACTCAAACGGCAAAACCGCTTCAATTTAATCCCATTATTATTATCATTTGCAATGAGTGGCAGGAAAAATGCTATTATTACGATTATGCGAATGAGGCTATTTTCAAAATATGCCCTTTATCGGCTCCTAACAGTCATAATTCTGTCTGCCTATACCATTTTATCCTATGCCGCCCAGATTCGGCTCAGAAACGCAACAATTGATCCAGAAAACCCGAATCGCGCCCTCGTTTCCGCTGTAACACCTGCAACTTTACAAACAAACTCCCTTTACATTATCCAGTTCAAAACCCCATTAACTTCTAAACAAATTTTAGAACTAAAACAAAATGGAATTGAATTGTTGCGAGATGTCCCAGAATACGCTTAAATCTCGCGAATTAAAAATAATAAGCCATTGATGGGCAACAATTTAATTCAATGGATCGGCGAATATCTTCCTGAATACAAAATAGACAGGCGACTTATTAAAAATAATTTAATCAATAATCCCGATGATTTAATCCACTTAAAGATTCAACTTGTGCCAAATCTGAATTTAGCCGAAAAACTTGTCCTGATTAAATTAATTGATTCAATCCAGGGAGAATCACCTTTAAGGTCTGGCCCAATAATAAATTGTTCTCTGAATCCAAAAAAGTTAAACCTGCTCCTCAAACTTCCCTCGGTTCTGTGGGTGGAAGCTGCGCCAAAAATGCGGCTTTACGATGAAGTATCTACGAAAATAGTTGCCGGCGAAACAGGCATTCCGGGTAGTTATGCCGCGGTGCATCAACTTGGCTTTGACGGGCAAGGCGTAACCGTTGCCGTTGCAGATAGCGGTTTGAACAATGGAGACGCGCAGACTATGCATCCTGACCTTTTCGGTCGGGTTGATGCCTTCTTTTACTACGGCAATCTCACAGACGCGGCAGACGAGCACAGCCACGGAACCCACGTCACCGGAATAATCGCAGGCAACGCTTCAACAGGTCAAAAAGATGAAAACGGTTATCTCTACGGACTCGGCGTCGCCCCTGCCGCGCACATTGTTGCTCAACGAATTTTTGATGGCGTTGGCAATTATGAACCGCCGCCGACATTTGAGGTTTTAACGCGCGATGCTGTGAATTCCGGGGCAGTGATCGGCTCAAATAGCTGGGGAGATGATACCCAAGGGCGATATGATTTAAGTGCAGCCGAGTTTGATGCCCTTGTTCGGGACGCAAATGCGCTGCTTCCCGGTGACCAGCAATATATACTTGAGTTCTCAGCAGGCAATGCAGGTCCAGGGTCCCAAACGATTGGTTCTCCAGCAGTTGCTAAAAATGTAATCGCAACCGGCGCAACAGAAAGCAGCAGATCGGATTTTATACTTTACGGCGACGGTCCGGATGTAATTGCGGATTTCTCAAGTCGCGGTCCGTGCGAAGACGGGAGGATTAAACCTGATGTAGTTGCCCCGGGAACCTGGATTGCCTCCTGCCAATCAGAATCAGCTACCGATGAATTTGCCTGGGCTCCAATTTCTTATTACTATCAATATCAGGGCGGAACAAGCCAGGCAGGACCTCACGTTTCGGGCGCAGCGGCAGTTTTTGTCCAGTATTATCGTCAGACCAATAATGGCAAAACGCCATCCCCTGCCCTCGTTAAAGCCGCGTTAATAAATTCTGCAGTTGACCTGAATGAGGAAATCGGCGGCACAGACCCAACTCCAAACAATGACGAAGGATGGGGACGTGTGGATTTAACCCAGCTCATCGGCTCAGATATAAAATATGATTTCCTTGACCAGACAGTTCTTATTCAGACCGGTCAGGAGTATCAAAAACAAATCGTTGTGGCAAGCGACGAGCTGCCCTTAAAAATCACGCTCGCCTACACAGACGTCCCCGGCTTGCCAGCCGCTATCCCTGCCCTTGTCAATGACCTTGACCTCATCGTAATTGCCCCGGACGGTAAAATCTATAGAGGAAACCAATTTGACAATGGAGAATCAATTCCAGATGTCGCTTACTCCGATAACATAAACAACGTTGAGGCAGTCCACATATTCGTTCCAAAACCAGGAGTTTATACTGTCAAAGTTATCGGAAAAAATATTGCCGAAGACGCGCGACAGGATACGCCTACAGTTGACCAGGATTTTGCCCTTGTAATCTCAGGAGACCTGGCTACGACCGGGGTCGGGGTTCTGTTTTTTGACAAATCCGCTTACACCGCCCCCTCCACGGCAACAATAAAATTATACGACCCTGATGTTGCCCAACAACCTTTTGTCTCAATAAAAATTACAAGCGATGCAGAACCGTCTGGCGAGATTATAAATCTATACCCTTCAGATTTCAGCGGTCTGTTTACAGGAAAGGTTAGCATCGTAACAGGTAGCGCGCAGGCGGATGGTAAACTACAGGTATCTCACGGCAATACAATTACGGCTATCTATCAGGACGCCGCCCCGCCTTCTACCCGAATAGCCACTGCAATCGCAGACCTTCAACCACCGCTGATTTATAATGTCACTGTAACAAACCAGTACGGTAAAGCGTTTATTAATTGGCAAAGCGATGAACCTGTGATGGGCATAGTAATTTATGGAACAAATTCTCTCAACCTTTCAAAAACAAATTACATTTTATCAACCAATCCAACTGTTGAACTGGCGAATCTCAATAAAAATGTTCAATACAAATTTTATTTAGTCGCCATTGATGAGGCTGGCAATATTTCAACAAATAACAATGGCGGCGCCTATTTTAATTTTGTTGCGACGCCACCGGCAACAATGCTCCTTGTTGACGCTTATTATCCGTTTCCATCAGACCCGAGTCCTGTCATTTCGTTGAGCGAATATACCGATCCGTTGAATCAAGCAGGAATTAATTACGAAGTATGGGATGTTAATAAAAATGGGTTGCCGAAAACAAATGATTTAGCCGCCTATCGGGTGGTCTTCTGGAGAGTCAACGATAGCCTCTGGGGTGGTCTGGTTGGATACGCCGGTCTAACTGCCGCCGAGCAGAACCTGCTTAAGACCTATGTAAAAGGCGGGGGCTCGCTATTATTGAGCTCAATGGAATTGCTTTCGCGGATGGGAACAAGCGCCGCAAGCCTTGATTTTAAATCAAATGTGCTTCAGGTAATCTCGTTTAATGAAGATGCCGGCGTCTCCGCTATTGAAGGTTCGCCTTACGATTCTGTATCCAGCGGAATTGATATTGGACTGGATTATTCAAATTACGACTCCGACTTCTGGGAACTCATAGGTCAAACCACCGATGTCTCAGATACTTTAATTATCTCCACAAACGCCGCGCCGATTTTCTTTGATTCCGCAAGTGGCGATGTTGTCGGATTAAAGTCGCCAAGATTCGGTCAGGCTCAACTTGGACGGGTTGTGTTTTTAAGTTTCCCGTTTGACGCAGTTCCAAAATCGGGGTCTCCACCAAATAATCGGGCAAATCTAATACGAAATTTACTTTCATTTCTTGCGTCGGGCGCAAACGGAATTGGAACTATTGCCCTGGATAATCCTGCCTACACCGTTCCTTCTAAAGTTCAAATTGAACTTTCCGACTCTGACCTTGAAGGAGCAAAAACTGTGACTGTGAAGGCATTCACAACACTTGCCACGAACGGAATTTTAGTAACTCTAAATGAGACAATCCGCCCGGGAATGTTTCTCGGCTCATTCATTCTGTCCACAAACCTATCTGAAAACTCTTTGCCTGCCAGAAACGGCGATCGCGTATGGGTTGAGTATTTTGATGCCTCAGCAAATTCAGTTGTTAGAGTAGCAGCCGATGTTGACACACAACCCGCAATCATTTCAAACATAAATGTTGAACCTGACTACGAACAGGCGACTATTTATTGGGAAACGGATGAACCAGCAGACTCGCTCGTGCAATTTGGCGAATCTACTTTCCTCGGGCGAACCGGTTATCGCCCCGATCTTAAAACCGCGCATATCATCACAATCAACGGACTACAACCGGGCAGAAAATATTATTTTCAAATCGTCAGCCGCGACCGCGCCGGAAATCCAAAGATAGATGATAACAACGGCGCGCTTTATACATTTGAAACATTAACCCCAATCTATCCACCCTATTTCAACAATTTTAACACTGGAAGCAGTAACGGATGGACGGTTTACACCGGCGAAGAAAGCGAAACAGAATGGACTATTGATATTCCTGATAATGGATACGAGACATCGGCTCACTCACCGCCATACGCCTGGGGAAGCAACATCAGAGGAGGCGCAATTGACACAGCCGACACCTTCCTTATAAGCCCCGCAATTCAGTTAACAGGCGGAAATAAAGCCACTTTAAAATTCTGGCATAGTTACGATTTCACAGAACGTTCAGAATTTGACATAATTGAACTGGGACGTCTGGTTATCATTACAAATCAACTCTCAGACCCAATTGTTGTAAATGAATATTATGATTCATCCGGAGGTTGGACTGAAGAAGAAATTGACCTCACGCCATACATCGGTAGGGTAGTCTATATTGTCTGGCAGTATCAACTGCTCTCGCTTGATATTGTCCCTCGCCCGGGATGGCTAATTGACGATGTTTCAATAACGATAACAAACCTGCCCACTGGCAATATTATCATTACCAACAATCTTAATCAGGCAAGATTCAGTATTATCGGAGCGGCAAATTACACAGGCAGCGGAAAATTTACCGTGTTTACGAATTGTCCACTTGGTCAATATATTATAAATTACTACCCTGTGCAGTTTTATCAGACGCCATTCAGTCAAACCAATTATCTAACTGAAAATATACCTCTGATATTCAGCGGCAGTTACTCTTTTGCAGATTCAAATCAAAATGGAATAAGCGATGAATGGGAGCAATATCATTTTGGCTCGCTGATAAATAATCCTGATCTGGACACCGACGGTGATGGAATGAGTAATTATGATGAATTTATCGCCGGAACAAACCCGAACGACAGCGCTTCCGCGCTTTATATAAAATCTGCAGTTATTTCTAACAACCGTATAACTATCACCATTTCAACGACCGCTGGATATGGTTATAGAATTTTGACCTCTCAAGATTTTGTTAATTGGACAATATTCTCCGATTGGATAAGAGCTACGGGCAATTCAACAACTATCACCGCGCCATTGACAACCAACAAAATGTTTTACAAAGTTGAGGTTCAGCCGTAATTGGTCGTTATTAACCCCTCTTTTTAAACAAATTCCGTTTTTTTTGGATCTCCTTTGGTTTAAAAATTCCCAATGGCGTTATAATACCGCTTACCAGCTCCGGCGGCGTTATATCAAAACCCGGATTCTTTGCCCGGCTTGAAGGATTTGCTGTTCTAACGTATACATACTTTCCTATTAACGAACCATTATCTATCGGCGCCTTTGCAACACATCCCCAAACCCCAAGCACCTCATCTTCGCTACGTTCTTCAATTTCTATCTCCTCTGCAGATTCAGCGTGCCAGTCTATGGAAGAACAGGGAATTGCAACATAAAACGGAATGTTATGCCGCTTTGCAAGAACAGCCTTTGTGTAGGTGCCAATCTTATTGATGACTTCTCCGGTTTTTGCAATCACTCTATCACTGCCAACAATCACAAGATCAATCTCTCCCCTGCCCATCAGATAACCAGCCGCATTATCGGCTATTACATAATGCGGAATTCGCGCCTGAGCAAGTTCCCAGGCTGTCAGTGTCGCCCCCTGCAATCGCGGTCTTGTTTCATCACAAAAAACTGTGAATTTGATTCCTTTTGATTTAGCTTCGTAAATCGGCGCCGTGGCAGTGCCTATAGCCACGCAGGCCAGCCATCCCGCATTGCAATGCGTTAATATTCGCATCCGGTTTTTTATTAATTTAACGCCGTATTCTCCTATTTTCTTGCACTCATAAACACTATTGCTGGCAAAAGTATTCGCGCCAATCTTTGCCAGAGTCTTTAATTCTTCCACCGACTCTGCGGGTTTCATCCACCACAGCACGTAATTCATCGCATTTACAGGGTCAACCGCCGTTGGACGCGCCGACGCCAACGTTTTATACACCTTATCCGTATGTTCAAAAAAACCCTTTACATCATCTCCATCATACTCACAAATCCCCTGTGCCAGTCCAAATGCCGCTGTTGCCGCTATGGCAGGCGCCCCCCGAACCGCCATATCCCTGATAGCCTCTGCCGTCTGGGTATAATTCTTTGTTCGCAAGATTTCAAATTTATGCGGCAGAAGCCTCTGGTCAATCAAACATACCTCGTTCAGTTTTTCGTCATAACTGACTGTGCGGTATTCTTTACGCGAATTATTTACCGTTACTTTCATAATTGGATTCTGATTCAATAAAAATTAAATCGGCTGTTCAGACTCAAGTTTTGCGAGCACGACCGGGTCGCGCACATCAACCCAACGCCCCTCAATTTCAAAACCGACGAGTTTGTTTCCCTCTTGCGCAAGTTTAAGAATTGCGTCGGTCAATTCATACTCGCCACGTGGCGACTTTTCTATTTGTTCAATGTATTTGAAAATAATCGGTTTAAATACATAAATCCCGGCGTTGTAAAAATAGATTTTTCCCTCGCCGATATATCCGCTCTTCTTTAAACCGTCAATCTGCTCAGGAGTTGGCTTTTCCACAAGATGTTCAAGCAAAAAATCGTTATTGAAAAATAGCAAACCGCCTTTTGTAAAATCTTCCCCGCGGGTAACCGTTATCAATCCGTCATAGGCGCCTGATGCAAATTTTTCTACAATCCCGATATAATTATAAGGCTTTACCAGAATATCTCCATAAGTTAAAAGAAAAGTATCTCTGCCAATAAACTCTCTTGCAACCAGCGGCGCCCTGCCGGTGCCATCTTGAACAACCTGTCTTCCGTAAGAGATTTTAATGCCAAATTGAGTCCCATCTTTAAAGTAATCCTCTATTACCTCAGCCTTATAGCCGGTAACGATGAATAAATCTGAAATGCCAGCCCCTTTCAATCCTTCAATTATATGCTGAAGAATTGGCTTTCCTTGAACATACAACATCGGTTTTGGACGCGCGTTTGTCAATTCCTTCATCCGCGTCCCTTTTCCAGCCGCAAGTATAACTGCCTTCATTTTAAGATAAAGATTGTCCAGTTAATAAAAAGCCGCCTTTGATTCTAACAATCAAGGCGGCTTAAACAAACAAGATTTTTATTCTCCTTGAGTTCTATTTTAAAAACTCATCAAAACCGCTTGGTAACAGTCAACACCACTCTGTGTCCCTCGGGTCTATCGTTTGCGCCAAATTCATACTGATAGCGCAAAGACGTGATTAAAGCCAGTTTAGGACAAACCGCGCTAATTTCAGGTCCAATGCCGATTACGCTGTCGTGAATATCCGGACTATAAGCCGGATGCATTGTCCGATATACTGCAAGGTCAGCCGCCGAAACATCGTCGCGCGTAACCTGATGTTGATAATAACCAATCACCCCTATATCAATCGTCTTCCTTATACTCTTGCTTATGCCCCATTCCAGCGTCCAGGTCTGTCCGGGCTCAATATGTGTAAACCTTTGCTCGTGATGAAACTCATACCGATTCAACGCCGATATCGCCAACGTCTTTTCAGAGTCTAGATAGTATGTTCCCCCAAGAGTCAACATATGAGTCCAGAAACCTGAACCGGGTTTGTCTGGACGGGTCAGATCAAATTCCCCGGTCGGCGCCCAGAAACCATAGCCGAAGCCTAAATCAAACCTGTCAAAATTCCACGACAGCAATATCGGTTCAACAAATATATCACCCAGACCAAATGCGCTGTTCTTATAACCCGGCGCTTTAAGGTCTGTGTATATAAATGTGGCAAGCACATCAAAGCCGTAGTTCGCCCCTAAAATCTTCCAATCGGTCAAATAAATTATCCTCGGCACCTGGGCGTAAACATTCACCTCAAAAGTATCCCCCATCGGTAGACCGTTTCTAATCCGATCCGCAGTGTAGAATAAATTATAATCCCGAAAATAAAGCCCGGGCGGTGGCAAACTGCCGGCTTTTATCCCTTCAACTCCAGCAGGATAATGTCCTCCCACCTGAGCGTTTGCAACACCCGCGCCGACCACGACCAACAGACCTGACAATAAACAATATATGAGTCTTTTCACAATTTTTTTCTGTTTGGGTTATAGTTTTTTGCTCGGGCTTTCCACTAACTGAAAAAGTATATCAAACGTCTTGCAACTTTCCACTAAGATAATTTTCGTATGCGCTCAAATCCATAAGGCCGTGACCCGACAGGTTAAATAATATAACCTGCTTCTTTCCTGCTTCGCGGGCGCGTTTAGCCTCTTCAATCACAGCATGAATTGCGTGGGCAGATTCCGGCGCAGGAACAATTCCTTCGGTCCTGGCAAACAATACAGCGCTTTCAAAAACCCGAGTTTGCGGATAAGCCTCAGCATCTATTAATCCTAATTTTTTAAGATGACTCACAAGCGGCGCCATACCGTGATAGCGCAGTCCCCCGGCGTGTATCGGCGGAGGCATAAACTTGTGACCAAGCGTATACATCATCAAAAGCGGCGTCATTTCCGCTGTGTCGCCAAAATCGTATTTGAGCTCGCCCTTTGTAATTGATGGGCAGGCAGTCGGCTCAACTGCAATAATTTTATAATTCTTTTTTTCCACTATCTTTTTGCGAACAAATGGAAATACAAGTCCGGCAAAATTGCTACCGCCACCCACGCAACCATAAATGCTGTCGGGCTCTTCCCCTGCCATCTCCATCTGTTTTAATGCTTCAAGCCCGATGATAGTTTGATGCATACAAACGTGATTCAACACACTTCCAAGAGAGTATTTTGTGTGCGGATTTTTTACAGTATCCTCAATAGCCTCGCTTATCGCAATGCCAAGACTGCCCGGATTATTCGGGTCTTCGGCAAGCAACTTTTTCCCATATTCTGTCTGATCGCTCGGGCTCGGATGAACAGTTGCGCCCCAGGTATGCATCAACATTCTTCTATAAGGTTTATGCTGATAGCTGACGCGCACCATATAAACATTGCATTCAAGCCCGAACAGTTTGCACGCAAATGCAAGCGACGACCCCCACTGCCCCGCTCCTGTTTCAGTCGCCAACCGTTTAGTCCCGGCAACTTTGTTAAAATACGCTTGAGCAACTGCTGTGTTCGGTTTATGACTCCCCGGCGGACTGCCCCCTTCATATTTGTAATAAATATGCGCAGGCGTATCCAGCGCCTTTTCAAGCCGCACAGCCCGTAGTAACGGCGTCGGACGCCATAAAGCGTAAATGTCTCTAACCGGTTTCGGTATCTCAACCCAGCGCTCCTGACTTATCTCCTGTTGAACTAAATTCTCCGGGAAAATCGCTGTTAAAGCCTCAGGTGGAATCGGCTGCTTTGTGCCCGGATGCAACGGCGGCGGCAGCGGCTCCGGTAAATCAGCCTGGATATTATACCAGCTCTCGGGTATATCCGATTGCCCTAATACAAAACGAGTTGTTTCACCCATATTCTTTTAATAAAATTAATTTCTAATTTTTATGCTAAATTATTATGAAAAATGCAAATATAATTATTAATTTCTATAAATTATTATTGAAATAACATCAAAAACGGTGTGAGGTAAATTATAA
>JBAMMJ010000168.1:28322-28864 GCA_039793825.1 Verrucomicrobiota bacterium
ATCGCGTTTCAAATAGGGAATCTGACAATTTATTGGTATGGCATTCTTGTGGCAGTCGGGATCATTTCAGGATTATGGATTTCATCCCGGCATAGCAAGTTTCGCGGTGTTTTGCCTGAAACAATTATTGATTCAGGCATCTGGCTCATAATTTCTGGAATTATCGGTGCCAGGTTTTTCTATGTAATTATGAACTGGAAGGGCGAATTCGCAAATCAACCCATCTATGAGGTTTTAATGGTCCAAAAAGGCGGATTAGTTTATTATGGCGGGTTGTTGGGTGGAATTGTCGGCGCAGTTATCTTTTCAAAAATAAAAAAAATCCCCCTCTTGCGATTATTAGATATTCTGGCTGTAGGACTTCCCATTGGACATTTTTTTGGGCGGCTCGGTTGTTTTATGAACGGTTGTTGTTATGGAAAAGAAACAACACTACCATTTGGCGTTCATTTCCCTTCGCCACATGAAACCTTTGGAAAAGCGGTGCACCCAACAGAACTTTATGAGGCATTTCAAAATTTGCTCTTATTTTTTTATATCAG
>JBAMMJ010000168.1:28874-30234 GCA_039793825.1 Verrucomicrobiota bacterium
AAAACAAAATCAGATGGGCTCGTCACGGCTTGTTATTTAATCAGTTATTCCATTTTAAGATTTTCGGTAGAATTTTTAAGAGGAGATTATCCCCCAAACCAATTATTTCTTGGGGGGCTACTCACACCAGCGCAAATTTTAAGCCTGTTTTTGTTCATTGCCGGATTGATAATACATTTCAAAGCAAAGAAAACCACCAGATAATCAATGCCCGACCCTGAGGGAAATAAATTGCCTTTGATTTTAATCTGTGGTCAAACGGCTGTCGGAAAGACCGCTGTGGCAATTGAACTCGCCAGATTAATCAACGCAGAGATTATCTCGGTTGACTCTATGCAGGTCTATCGCGGAATGGATATCGGAACAGCAAAACCGACAATAGAAGAACGGCTATCTGTTCCTCATCACCTCATTGATATATTGGAGATAACAGCCTCATTCAACGCCGCAGACTTTGTAAAACTGGCTAACGAAGCAATCCTGAATATAACCGCGCGTGGAAAAAATGTGATTATGTGCGGCGGAACAGGATTGTATTTTAAAGCCTTCTTAAAAGGCCTTGGACAAACACCCCCGCCTGATAAAGAGTTGCGTAAAGAACTTGAAGCAACACCTTTTGAATTATTACTCAATGAACTGAAAGAAAAAGACCCCATAACTTATTCTAAAATAGACAGAAACAATCCCCGCAGGGTCGTCCGTGCCATTGAAGTTATAAGGACAACCGGCAAACCAATCAGCCAGTTGCGCGCAGACTGGAATCAAACCAGTTTTCAGTCCCCATTTATCTTATTCGCGTTAAAGAGAGATTCTGCCGATTTGCGAAAACGGATAAATGACAGGGTTGATTTGATGTTTAAACAAGGACTTGTGTATGAAACTCAAAAATTGTTAAAACTCGGGCTTGAACAAAATCCAACAGCAATGCAAGCCATAGGATACAAGCAGGTCGTAGAATACCTTCGCGGAGAACGTTCGTATGAAGAAACCGTTAATCTTGTCAAGATTCGCACCTGGCAATTTGCCCGAAGACAGATGACCTGGTTCAAATACCAGTTACCAACCAACTGGATTAAAATAGAGGCTGACGAAACGGCACAACAAATCGCTAAAAAATTGCTCTCATATATACAACCGAAAAACCTTCCTCAGAATACAGAAAACAAACCTTATTATTAAAACCCGCGTCTCTTGAATTATCTATGAAATCAGAGCGCGTCTCAACATTTCAAGGGCTTGTTGTGAAGCAACTCGTTTGAAAGTCTCTCTATCGTATGGATTAAAATACTTTTTAACAACAGTTTCGTTCCCACAGCACAGCCCTATAAAAACAGTCCCCACCGGTTTTTGTTCTGAACCG
>JBAMMJ010000169.1:0-380 GCA_039793825.1 Verrucomicrobiota bacterium
GTACTGTGCTATGGCTACTTATAAGAACTACCCTTTCAGAGTTTGTTTTTTTGAATTAAATTTTGATTCACAGGTGTTTTTTTCTGCGTATTATTTTGGACATAAATATGTTAGAATAGATTTTTAAACACAAAATGAGGAACAGAATGAAAGATGTTAGCATATTTGCCGGAAAATATTCTGCACTTGATAAAAAATTGTTTTCTGAATTAATATCGCGGTTTTGCTTATCCTTTTTACTATTTATTCCATTGCTGGCATTTAGTCAGAATTTTGAAGTTGAAAATGATATAATTTCAATTTCCGGGCTAACAAATACAACAATTTCTATAAAAGGTCGTTCAGAATTACGAATTACCGGAATTGGAGACCCTATTCCA
>JBAMMJ010000169.1:390-4049 GCA_039793825.1 Verrucomicrobiota bacterium
TGTGTAATAAATTTAGAAACGGATGACTCCTGGTTAATCTTTACCGAAGTCAAACCCTCTGACCTTGTCTCTACATTGCTATCGCGTCTGCGCATCAGGGGATTGAATGCAATTTTGAATAACAATGTTCGCGTTGCTCAATATGCTCAAGGGTCTGCTGTAATCCCCCACAGTTCAGATTTTGCTCCGCTTGAAGTTTTCAATGGCAGGTTTTTCACAGGGAATTCTGTTCGTTTGAAATGTTATATCGGCTACAATGCTGCATCGCTCGGGTCAATTGCAGGCGCTATCAAATCTTTCAAACTTAAGCGCGGGTATTTTGCGACATTTGCCGAAAATGAAAACGGTTCAGGTTTTAGCCAATGTTATATTGCTCAGGATGGAGATTTAGAAATTGGCGTCCTGCCTGCTCGTTTAGA
Organism: Verrucomicrobiota bacterium; assembly: GCA_039793825.1. Taxonomy (GTDB): domain Bacteria; phylum Verrucomicrobiota; class Verrucomicrobiia; order Limisphaerales; family JAKPVM01; genus JAKPVM01. The sequence continues at coordinate 810 of JBAMMJ010000169.1, forward strand.
AAATTCCGTAAAGTTCATTAGGATTTTTCCCTGGCGCTGGGTAAGCAAAAAGGGAATTGCAGGAAACATTGAGTCCGGGCTGAACGTCCACTGGCTCTACAACTGGAATATTGACAGGAATTCATCCGCGGATTGGGAGTATGTTCCGATAAAACAAAATAGGTGGTGGCCCTCGCTGGACCAGAATTGGCAATCGCGTGGCGCCACGCATTTGCTCGGATATAATGAACCTGACAGACCTGATCAGGCAAATATGTCGGTCTCGGACGCAATATCTTCGTGGAATGAATTGCTCTCAACAGGTTTGCGTGTAGGCGCCCCTGCCGTTTCAGATGGCGGCTTAAGCTGGCTATATAGTTTTATAGACCAAGCCGATGCGGCAGGTTTGCGGGTGGACTTTGTGCCTGTGCATTATTACCGCTGTTATGGCAACCCGGCAGACGCAGCAGGCATTGCGCAACAATTTTATAACTTTTTAAAAGGGGTGTATGACAGGGTCAAACGCCCGCTATGGGTCACAGAATGGAATAATGGAGCGAACTGGACAAGTTGCGCCGACCCAACATTTTCTCAACAGCAAGCGGCGGTTGCCGCAATATTGAATATGCTTGATAACGCTCCGTTTGTGGAACGATACGCAATCTTTAACTGGGTCGAGGATGTGCGTCGGGTTAAATGGGATGACGGGTCGCTTACGGCTGCGGGTGAGACCTATAGAGACCAAAAATCTCCGCTTAGTTATCGTCAGGAACTTCCTGCTCTTGATACAAATTCTTCCGCCCGGTACGATTTTGAAAGAAACGTTTATGATGTTCTCGGAAACGGCAATAATGGTATTGTGGTTGGAACTCCAGCCTTTGTCGGTGGGAAAGTCGGTCTGGCAATCGTCCTTGATGGAGAAAACGATTATATACAGGTTCCTCCCCAGTTAGGTGGGGGAAGCGGTTTTACCTTTGCCGGCTGGGTCTTATGGAATGGCGGCGCTAACTGGCAACGTATTTTTGATTTTGGATTTGATACCACAAAATATTTCTACCTGACTCCCAAATCTGGCGGCAACACACTTCGTTTCGCAATCAACAATGGCAATGGCGAGCAACAAATCAATGCACCGCCTTTAACAGCAGGAGTCTGGACTCATCTGGCAATAACCATTGGGGGCAACACTGGCAAATTGTTCATCAACGGTTTCCCGGTTGCTTCAAACACATCACTCACCATTCGCCCATCTGATGTTGAAAGAAAATATAACTATTTAGGAAAAAGTCAGTTTCCGGTAGACCCGTTATTCAACGGAAGATTTGACGATTTCAGATTTTACGATTATGCCCTCGCTGATTCTGAAATCGCTGCAATCGCTAATTCACGCCCACCAGTGTTTATTTCAAGCATTATCACCGGACCCGATGCAGTACCTAACAAAAATTACAAAGCAACAATCGCCACAACTGCGTATGGCGGCGCAGGCGCATTGACTTTTACCAAAATGCAAGGACCTGCCTGGCTTACCGTTTTTTCAAACGGCGGCTTGACCGGAACCCCTAAATTTTCCGATTCAGGACCCAACAGATTTATTATCAAAGTAACCGATTCAAACGGTCTCTATAGCACTGCAACATTAACGATTGCCGTAAACCCGATCGAGACCGCAATGATTTCTGCAAGTCAGGATGACGCAGAAGAATATGAATCGGGAACTGTTAATTTGACAAGCACAGACCTTGAGCTTGTTAATGATTCCGCCACCGGCGCAGGCAATCAGATTGTTGGTTTAAGATTCAAAGATATCACAATACCGCACGGCGCCATTATTCAGGAAGCAACAATTCAATTTACCGCCGATGAATCTCAAAATGAGCCGACAACTCTTAACATTTTTGCCGAGGCATCAGACAACGCTGCGCCATTTTCCGCTTCATCCAGAAATATCAGCACCCGCCCAAAAACCTATCTTAACGTAGTATGGAAACCTGTTCCGTGGAATGCAGGGGAATCAAACATTAACCAATCCACGCCGAACCTCGCCGGCATCGTTCAGGAGGTTATTTCTCGTCCGGGCTGGGCAAGCGGAAACGCCATCGCCTTCATTATATCCGGAACAGGACATAGAACTGCAGATTCATTTGAAAAATCTGGAGGCTCCCCCGCCCTTTTGACAATTAAATATACCTCCCCCACTCCGATCTATTCAGCCGTCTCTACTATAATGAGCAGCGCAAATGATGCGGAGGAATCCTCCTCTGGGGCTGTGAACCTTACAAGCACCGACCTTGAACTGATAAATGATTCTGCGTCGGGTGCCGGAAATCAAACAGTCGGCTTGCGATTTGAGAACCTTGGCGTACCTGCCGGGGCAATAATCTCAAGTGCGTATATTCAATTTACCGCGGATGAAACTCAGACCGAACTTACCGGTCTAATCATTCGCGCCGAAGCCACCGATAACGCCGATCTGTTTAAAACAAACGCCTTTAACATTAGCTCCCGAAATCTAACCGATGCCAGCGTAAGATGGAACCCACCTCCATGGACAAAAGTTGGAGAAAAGGGCGATCCTCAAAAAACTCCTGACCTTTCGCTGATAATTAAAGAGATAATTAATCGCCCCGGTTGGAAAGCCGGCAATGCAATCGCATTTATTATAAATGGTGCTGGACATAGAACCGCAGATTCATTTGACAAGGTTGGCGGTTCACCTCCAATCCTCTATGTGAACTATTATTTAGAGACTCTTGCGGGAAGCTATGAGCGTTGGGCTTCAACCAATAATGAGTTATCTAATCCTCTTGCAGACCCGGATGGCGATGGATACAACAACTTTTTAGAATATGCGCTCGGCATTAACCCTCTTGTTTCAAATTCATCTGCCACACTATTAACGCTCAAAAGTAACAATATAGTCTTTACCTACACAAGAGCAACCGCAGCTCTGGATGTGAATTATCAGGTGGAATGGAGCGATAATCTCAGAACCGCCGAGTGGAGTAACATAGGCATAAGCGAAAGTATAATCTCGGATGATGGGAGCATCCGCACGATACAGACAACAATACCAACGGGAAATATCGGAAACAAATTTGTCAGATTAAAAGTTATAAAGAAATACTGATATATACGTACGGTATGATAAACCATTCTGAGTGTATTGCTCGCACGGACACAAACATAAACTTATAAAAACGGTTTGACAATTGTAATTTTTAAATTATTATTTTTTTGGCAATGGGGTTTGCCTGCTTA
>JBAMMJ010000170.1:0-28899 GCA_039793825.1 Verrucomicrobiota bacterium
CCAAACTTGACCCCGAAAACAAGGCTGCGTTTTATTATATGCGGTTGATTAACGAGGCGCGGTTTTCTCAGGAATCAAGGAAACGTGAACTTGATTCCACGGCGCGGCTTGTTGATGTGGAAAAACAGTGGGAGTTGCCAAGGACCGGCGAAAAACTGCCAATTCCCAATCCTTATGCCCGGAGCACCAAACCGCACACGAGCGCCGGGCGTCAGGCGATTCAGGAAAAACTCAACAAGATTATTCTTAACGAGGTTTTTTACGATGGGTTAAGGCTTGAAGATGTGGTAAAGAATCTCGCAGACGAGGCAAAGAAGCGAGACCCTGAAAAGAAGGGGGTCAATTTTATTTTGAGTGGCAATGTTGACCCACCGCAGGTTAGGGCGGGAACGAATCTTGTTGACCCGGCGACCGGACTGCCTTTACCTCCCCAGGAACCGCCCAACATAAATGATATTCAGGTGCGGATTAATCCGGCGCTTTCAGACCTTAAGTTGGCGGATGTGCTTGAAATTTTGACGAAGGTAACCAATCCCAAGATTAAATATTCAATTGAAGATTATGCCGTGATAATTTCGTTAAAAGCCGAGGAACCAGAACCGCTTTATACGAGGGTTTTCAGGGTTGACGCGAATACTTTTTATCAAGGATTGCAAAATGTAAGGACAGAGGCATTCGGAGGAGGCGGTGGTGGTGGCGGCAGGGGTTATGGCGGATATGGTGGCGGATATGGTGGCAGATATGGCGGAAGAGGTTACGGTGGCTACGGCGGCGGTTACGGCGGGGGCTACGGCGGCTATGGTGGCTATGGCGGCGGTTATGGTGGTTATGGCGGCGGGATTGGCGCTACTTACGCAGTTGTTGATATTGGCGGTGGTGGCGGCGGAAGAGGCGGCATCGGAGGCGCAGCCGCCGGTGGCGGTGGGGGAATTAACTGGTTAACACAGACAAATACCACCGCGCTTGGTGAAGTAGTGCGCTCTTTCTTCGCCGCTCACGGCATCCAGATGGACCCGCCAAAGGCGTTTTTCTTCAACGACAGGAACGGTCTTTTAATGGTGCGGGCGACCTTGCAGGAATTAGACATAATTCAGCAAGCGATAGAAGTTTTGAATCAATCGCCGCAGCAGATTTCTATTGAAGCGAGATTTGCCGAGGTTACACAGGAGGATACCCGTTCGCTTGGGTTTGACTGGATATTTGGTTATCTGAATATGCACGGCGGAAAGATTAACGCCACAACCGGCACAGCGCCTTCATTTGTGCCATTACCGGGGACGCAGGCTCCTGGTCCTGGCAATGGAATATTTCCGGGACCCGGACCTGCAGGTACAACTCAAGCCGGTCCTGGCGTAGCATTGCCGTCGACAACGGATAATGTGCTTACCAGCGGTTTAGGAAATAGCGGACCGGCGCTTGCCACTATTACCGGAGTTTTGACCGACCCGCAATTCAGATTGGTTATACGGGCGCTGGAGAATCGTCAGGGTGTTGACTTACTTTCCGCGCCGAAGATTACAACATTAAGCGGAAGACAGGCTCAGATTAAGGTTGTTGATATTAAATATGTGGTGACCGATCTTGAGATTGACCAAACCGGAACCGGTCTTGGTGGCTATGGCGGCGGTGGGGTCGTTGGAGGTGGTGGAGCGGCGGTCGGATCAATGATCTATCCGATCACAGAACCGTATGAAATTGGTCCAACACTTGACGTTATTCCGTCGGTATCCGCCGATGGTTATACAATTCAGCTGACATTGATTCCGACGGTAAAGGAATTTTTAGGATATGATGATCCGGGCCAATTTGTGGCGCAGGTGCAGTCGGTTAGCGGCGCCGGGGCTGCTACACCTCTGGTTCAACCGACACCGTTGCCGAGGTTCAGGTTGCGTCAGGTTGCGACGAGCGTTGTGGTCTGGGACGGGCAGACTGTTGTGCTTGGCGGTTTGATTGCCGAGGATGTTACCAAGATCAAGAACAAGGTGCCGGTACTTGGCGACCTGCCATTGTTTGGCAGATTGTTCAGGTTTGAATCTTCGGCGTCAAAGAAGAAGAACCTGTTAATATTTGTGACGCCGACATTGATTGACCCTGCTGGCAACAGATTACACACGGATGAGGAGATGCCTTTTGCCCAAACGTCAATACCGCCCCAACAACCAATAACAACTACGCCAGCGACACAACCAGCGAATCCATAAACCAATTTTTAGGTGGATGGAATAAGTAAAAAAAATATGAAAACAGGCTGACCGTGCAAGAGCGGAATGGACAACAGTTACTTTTGATAGTGGATGGCAATATGTATGCGCATCGCGCCTTTTATGCTATCGCGCCATTGAGTTCTCCTGATGGTCAGCCGACAAATGCGGTTTACGGTTTCATAAAAATGTTGCAGAAGCTTATTGAAAGATTGAAACCAACGCACCTGCTGGTTGTATGGGATGGCGGATTGTCTCAAGAACGAAAGGATTCATTGCCAGAGTATAAAACAAATCGTCCACCGATGCCTAAGAGCCTTGAATCGCAGATTGATTTAATCTTTGAATATCTCAAACGGGCGCGAATACCGAGTTTTTACAAAGAAGGCGTTGAGGCAGATGATTGGATTGCAACAGTTGCAACAAAAGCCGCCAAAGCAGGTATTTTTACGGTAATCGCCAGCGCGGATAAAGATTTTATGCAACTTGTATCAGATAAGATTGGGTTGGTTAATCCTAACGATAGATCGGAAAAGGTATGGAGACGCGAGGATGTGGTGGAAAAGACAGGGGTTACGCCGGAGCAGATTGTAGATTGGTTAAGCCTTGTGGGCGATAGTGTTGACAATATCCCCGGTGTGGAAGGGATTGGCATAAAAACAGCCTCCAATCTTCTGCACGAATACGGGTCTATTGAGGCAATTTTTGAAAACATTCACAAACTGAAGTCGGAAAAGACGCGCAATAGCCTGCTGGAATCTAAAGAATTAATAGAGCGGAATCGCGATTTAATCCGCCTTTATACGGATATGGGGGGCGAATTTAATCTTGATAACTATAAATATCAGGAACCTGATGAAGCGGCGCTGAAAGAGTTTTATAAAAAACTTGGTTTTAAATCGTTATTGAATGAAGAGGAAGCGGTTAGACAGGGGTCTCTGTTTGAGAACCTGGTTTGAATAAGTCAGTATTTGGGCAGCGGAATGGAATATTTAGATTGCGGTTAAAATTTGATGATAAAATGAGACGAAAGAGAAAATTAAATTTGGAAAGAAAATCGGGGAGTGGGTTCTCCGATAAAAGGCTGATGGATATTTTTATGCTGGCGATTTTAAAGCGCGGAAAGATTAGTTTTGCCTTTGCAGCGTTAATGGCGCTGGCGGCGTTTTGTGCAGGTGCGCAAAACATCTACACGGTTCAGCAGAATGAATACGCGGTTGTCGGGACAAACAGGGGCGATCAGGTTTTTGCGAATGTTGCGTTAACAACCAATGGCGGGTATCTGGTCTGGCAGGACAATGCAATTGACGGTATTGGTTGGGGGATTGCGGCGCAGAGGCTTGATTCAACATTATCAGGACAATACGGTTCGTTCAGAGTAAACCAGCAGTGGGCTGGAGACCAGATGAGACCGCGGGTTGCGTTGTTTTCGGATGGCGGGGCGGTTATTGCTTGGGAGGGTTCTCAAACCGGCAACAAAGATATCTATGCGACTTTCTTATCTCCGAACGGAACGTTTTTGACCGCCGATATTAGAGTAAACTCGTATACGAATAATGATCAAACCGATGTTGCGTTATGCCGATTGAGCGGAGACCGTGCACTGATTGCGTGGTCAAGCTTTGACCAGGACGGAAGTTATCAAGGAGTTTATGCGCGGATTTTCAATAAGTCAGGGCAACCGTTAGGGGCGGAGTTTTTAGTCAATCAAACCACGAGTTATTCACAACGTCTGCCGGCTGTTGCGGCTCTTGCGAGTGGGGGTTTTGTCGCAGTCTGGATTTCTGAACTTCAGAGAACCGATCGGAGCGTGGATGTTTACGCGCGGGTATTTGATGGGAACGGTCAACCGCTCGGCAACGAGTTTCTGGTGAATACCGGGACGAATATTTGCGCGCATCCGGATATTGCGGCAACCGCGGACGGCGGTTTTGTGGTGGTTTGGAGCGAGCGTTCACCAGTTGTAAGAAATCCAACACCGGATTTGCAGGTCAATGGATGGGATATATTTGCGAGGGGGTATACGGCTGGGTTAAAGCCTGTAGGACAGGCGACAAGGGTAAACCAGTTTATTTACGGCGACCAGATTGCGCCGCGACTGGCTGCCATTGGAAATGATTTAATGATTGTCTGGACAAGCGTTGGACAGGATGGTTCGCGCGAGGGCGTTTTTGGTCGGTTTATGGATTACAATGGCAATTTTACCAGGAATGAATTTCAGGTAAATACAACAACAATTTCTTCTCAAATTCATCCGATAGTTGCTTCTGATACAGACAGGAGATTTTTGGTGGTCTGGAGCACTTTTACCGGGCTTGATTATGGTATGGACTTAAGCGCTCAACGATACGCGTTAGTTAGCGCGCCGTTGCCTGCGCCGCCGGCGCCGGTTGTATCGGCTTTGAGTCAGAGCAGGTTATTAGTCAGCTGGAGTCCGGTTACCGGGTTTGACATAGCCGGCTATGAAGTTTTTGTTGACGGCGCGACAAATGGCATACCGATCAGCGCAAATTATTATACTGCAATCGGGCTTGCGCCCTCCACAGTTCATTCATTTGCGGTTGTTTATATTCTTTCTGACGGTCGGCGTTCTCCTGTTTCTCCGATAGCGACAGGCAAGACCTGGGGCGAGGATAATAATATGGATGGGTTGCCGGATGATTGGCAGGCTCAATATTTTGGTTCTAACCCGGCAATGTTTCCGGCAGCCAATGTGGATAGCGACGGGGATGGAGCGAGCAACTTGCAGGAATTTCTTGCCGGAACAAATCCGGTTGACCCGCGCAGCGTATTAAGGACGCGTATTACGAGAACGCCGCAGGGGCGTTTCCTGCACTGGAATACGCAGCCGGGGTTTGTTTATCAGGTTCAAACCACAACGAATTTGACGGGGTGGACAAATCTTGGTCAGCCACGATTTGCCAGTGGTTATGAAGATTCAATCTTGTTACAGCCGGGTAGTAATGGGGCTGCGTTTTATAGAGTAATAAGGATTCGTTAAGAGAGACGGATATGTTGAAACTGTATAAAAAATTTGTATTGGCGGTTTTGCTTGCAGTGATGCCTGCAGGTGGGGGATTTGCCTTTTCGTTGCTTGGTCCATTTGACACCTGGCAGGCAGCCAACATTGGATATCAATTGCCCGGGGACATCGGCGGTCCGATGAATATTGGCGAGGAATACCGCTGGGATGTGCCGGTGGTGGTTTACGCGTTTGACGAATCGTTTTTGAACTATTTTGGTCAACGGGGCACAGAGGAGATTGATAAGGCATTTGCGATTTTGAACGCCTTGCCTCCGGTGTCGCAGATGAGTTCAAATCTCGCCGAGTTTCCGCTTGAAGCGCGCCGGATAAACTATGCAGCTCAATCATTGGGAATTATAGATTTAAAATCCACCGCGTTAAGTCTGATCGTGGAGGCAATGGGGCTTGCCGATCCGATTCGCTATACCTGGTGTTTAAGGGCGCGCGGCACCTACACTGTCGGCGGTCAGACCTTTACTAATTATCTTGTTATAAAGCGGAATTTTGACGCTGTTACGTGGACAAACTCCTCGTATGTGAACGGGATTCTCTATACATATCAAATTCAGGAACCGTTGCAGCCTGGGGATTACGCGGATGCGGTTGAACAGGTTGCCGATCCGTTGTTTTCGGTATTCAGATTGCCGGTTGCGTATTTTGGGGGTTTTGGCGTTTTGCCGGGTGAATTTTTTACTGGTCTTACGCGGGATGACGTCGGCGGGTTAAGATATATCTATCGTGCTGACAATTTCAATGTTGAACAGATGCCGCCGACGGTTACCAATTACATCGCAAGCGGTCTTGGGCAGGGGTACACGATTTATTTTCCTACCAATTATACCCAGAATGCTGGCTTGACGAATCTACTGGGCAATTTAACAAACGCGCCTATTGCGACAGGATTGCGCCCGGGGCTTGAAAAGATAACCTTCCAGCGGGGCAATTATGATTCGTTGCTCGGTCAGTTTTTCATCACCAATGTTTATGATTATGTGGATTATGTGATAACAAACAATACGTTGGTGAAGCAGAATGTAAGGAGGGTTGTAACAACGCCGGACATATTATTTCTGGCAGAAGACCTCGGGGTGGTGCAAGCAGGAGGAGTGCTTAGCCCGGTTGAGTTAAACAGAACGGCGGGATTTGTTTCAAACGCGCAGTTAAACGGGCAGACCGCCCAGGCGGGTCCCGGGGTAATTCGCGGTCCGATTACGATGTCGTTTACAACGCTATATCCTGCATTTTTAAACGATACGGGATATTTCTTTTTGACAGAGGATGCTGCGATACGTTCGGCTGTTTGGGGTTCTTTTGACGGCAGCACAAACGCGCCGATTGTGTATCCGAATTATATATCAATCAGGGACATTGAACGGCAGGTATTATTAAGACAATGAAATCGCGCCATATAATTTTAAGAGATATGATAAGGTTAAAGTCGGCGATGCTAACTATGCTGGCGGGAATTGCTGCGCTGGCAGTGATTAGCGCGCGGGGGCAGGCGTTGCCGATTTATATTAACGACAGGGATTTTTATTACACCACACCGCCACAAATTGACGCGCGCGCATTTGTTAATCAAGCGATATTTTCTGTTACAACATCGCCGCTTCCGTTTGAAACTCAAAATACGCTGTATTTTACAAATAAAGGCAGCGGTGTGATGACGGGAAATGTGGGGTTTCGGTTCAATTATTATAATCCGTCCAACAATTTGACACTGCCAGCGGATACGTTTGTGAACTACGGAACAATAACAGGGGACCCATATCTGATAATTTCTGCCACAAATGTCGTCAATACTGGATTATTATTTGGTGGTATTGCTGGATTGCTGCATATTGATGGGAAAGACGTTAATCTTTCAAGGAGTGGTATTCGGGCGGGTGAAGTACAGCAATCTTTTATTTTCGGTGATGGAAGAAACTTAGGACAGACCTATGTCAACGCGCCCGGGATTTCGGATTATTGGTGGGGAGCAGGCACGAACAACAATCTTGGAACAAATGGAAGACCGATTACGCTTGGTGGGTTTGGATTTGCGCAAAATTTTGATATCCCGTTCACATTATCACCACTTCATCAGGTAAGGCAGATATTTTTAGGTAGGTTAACGACAAATCTTGTTCAGCTTCCTTATTTTTCAATTTCAGGAAATTATACCGCAGCTGTTTACACAAACACCGCCCTGAATGGCGATAGATATATTGATATTGTGTTTTATCAGACAAACAGTCTGGTAACGAATTTAACCACCACTGTGATGTTTGAACCATCCTTTGGTGGAGGAGCTGTTGCGGTTGTTGAAATCGCAATGGTTGATTACGACCTTGTATTGCAAAGCAACATTGTCAGTTCTGTGTATTTGGTAGATAGTTCGTCGGTTGCTACAAATTTCACTCTCTACCGTCAGCAGGGAACGAATACATTCAGACCGAACGTTTTTGAACTTACCCGGACGACGCCGTTTGAATTTTTATTAGGTGTGCCGCCCAATGCGCAGTTTACAAACACTTTGTTATATAATCCGAACTATGTAACCAACACAGTCAATATTTTATATGCCGGTTATGCTGCGTTTATTAGTACCAACCTTCAATCCTCGCCAATAATTTCAAATCGGTTTGGGAATGTGGTGGCGAATCCCGCGCTTTCAGACCCGACAAATTCGGTTGGGCGAATTGAAATAGAAACTCAGGATTTAAACCTTATCAATACAAGAATTCGGGCTGAAACATTTTTAAGTGTTAAGGCAAGGAATATTGTTAGCAACAGGCTTGGGCAGGTTGACGCTCCGATCATCAATTATGATATTGGAACTACGAATCGCACGCTTGAGCTTTCAAATATTGTCCGTTCAACAGTGAACAGGCTTTCTGGCTCGCTTGCTGCATATAGCGCCGTCTGGACAAACCAGATCGTCAACACAGTAACCAACATTGTCTTCACTAACGGCGTATTCAGCAATGTTGTTGCTACGATAACAAACACCGATCACTTCCACGTTTTGATTGTTGATAATGCTCTAACAGCGGCGAAGCAAGTTGTATTGAACGAGTTTGCCGTTCGCGCTACGAATGTTGTGTTATATGACAATATAATGGTTTCAAAGTCGCTTTATATGGAAGGTGAGGGGTTGAGGATTGGGCGTAGCGGCACAGGCATTGGCGGTTTGGCGCTGCCAGTCACGAGCGATTGGTCTCAAACCAGTTTTCCGAATTTGTTGTCGCTGACCAACGAAGGGTATTTAACAATTACAGGGAGCGGTTATTTCTACAGGTCGTTGTTAACTAATCAAACTAACGGAATATATCCATACAGCGCGATTATAAATAGCGGTTCAATTACAGGCGCAACCTTTGTTATCAAGGCGACAAATTTAATTAACAGCGGCGTATGGAGTGCGGCGGATGGGATTCTTGCAATTGAATCTAAAAGCGCGGTTTTGACCAATGGGGGTCTTTTTGCAAAATCTGATCTGACGATAACTGGCGGCGAACTGGCATTGTCAAATTCTGTGTTGATTGCCGGAAATAATGGCCGCGGGGCGCTGATTTTGAACATAACGAATTCCCTCTCCGATGGCGGGGTAAATTCAACGAATATAATTCAGGTCAACGATGGGTTTTCTATAAGCGGGAATCCTGTCTATGGCGACCTTCGCAACACTATTATTTATTCAAAGGCAGAACAATTTGCCGAAGTGACGCACACCTTTAGCGCCAAAAATTTAGGGCTCACGAGCGCTGGATTTGAGAACAACCTTGCAATCGGCGCGTTGATACTTGATGGCGCGGATTTGTCGCGGATTGTTTTGCGCGGCACTGGCACAAACAATGCTCTTTATGTGGACTATCTTGAATTTCGCAATAACGCCACAAATTATAACAGTGTAATTTACATTGAGACAAATCTAACTGTATATTTTGCAAATGCAAACCTGCCTGTCAGAAAACTCAATGGTGCTGCTGGCGGTAGGCTGAAGTGGATTCCGACCTATGTGGGAAAATTTAGTTCAACAGCTATAACGTTGCCCAACGGGCAGAAAGCGGTTTACAACAGCGCGGTTTTAAATCAGCCCGACCTTGACTCAGACCGGGACGGGATTCCGAATTTATTTGATACGACGCCTGTGCCTACGGATGCGGATATTGAATTAAAAGTCAATATGCTCAATCAAAACACGGCTCGGATTAGCTGGAACGCGCTCTCTCGCAGCACAAACTGGCTGGAATTTACAACGAATATTAGCGGCGGACAATGGAAGTTGCTTACCAATTTTGTAAATGACGGGAGCGGAACGAAGGCAAGTATTATTGATATGTCAACAAATGGGGCAATGCGGTTTTATAGGGTTAGGTTGGATATGACATTGCCGTAGTGGCGTCTGGTGCGGATAAATGATTTTTGGCAAACAAACAGGAATAACCCCGATGAGGTTATGATTATGACGATGTGGAGAAATAAAGCAGGAATGAGTTTAAAGACGTTTGTGTTGGGTTTGTTGTGCTGCTGTGGACTTGCGAAGAACGCGGCGGCTCAGGGATTTTATTTTTTGACAAACGCCGTTTATACAATTGAAGGAAGCAACGTTACCCTGACGGTAGTTCGTGACATTGCCACAAACAATGCAACCGTGACCTTTATGACTGTTGACGGGACAGCGACAACTTTTGCTGACTTCATCCCAATGTCCGCTGTGATCAATTTCACCGTCGGTATGACGAGCGCGCCAATACAACTGGTTACATTTGACGACACGACACAGGAAGGGATGGAGTATTTTAACGTTGTTTTAACAGAATCAACCGGGGCTCCGATTATTCAATCAAACGCGACGGTTTATATCTGGGATAATGATGTGCCGATTCATTTTGAGAGCGCCACAACAACAGTAAATGAAGGCGATGGTTATGCAATCCTGACAGTGATTCGCGACGATACAAACGGACCGGCCTGGGTAAGTGTTACGGCTTCGGTTATTCCGACAAATCAACTTCAATGGAATCAGGTGGCGGCTACGGCAAACCAGGATTTCACCCCGATTAACAATTATCTAATCTCTTTTACAAATGGGCAGAGAAGCACAAATATTCAAATACGAATTATTGATGATTGCGCGATTGAAAGGTATAATCTGACAAATCCGAACGATACAAACCAAACCGCGACTGTTGACCGCGAGATTTTCAGGGTTGTTTTGACAAATGCCATCGGGGCTATACTGCAGCCGCCATTTACGAATACAGTTAGCATTGTTGATAACGATTCAACAAACGGAGTAGTCGGATTTAATCTTAACGCAGAGAATCCGCTCGGGATGGAAAACTTTGTCGCTGTTCCCGAGCGGTATGGCAGAGTTAGGATACCGGTGAGCAGATTCTGCGATAATAACGGTTCAATAAGCGTTAAATTCAGAATTATTAACGGGCGCGATACCTGCCCGGGTAGCACGAACGCTGTTTATGGCGGACCTGAGGGGAGCGAGTATGCCGATAATGGCGATTATACAAGTCCGCAGGTTACCGGTTATTGGCCTAACGGCAATCCGGGTGATATGCCCTATGGCACACTTACCTGGGGGGATAAAGATGGAACCGACAAATATATTGATATTAATATAATTGACGATAATCGGATTGAACTTAACGAGTATATTGTAATTGAGTTGTTTGATCCGCAACTTAATAATCAATCATCTCCAAATTCGTTAATCGGCGCACGAAGGCGGGTGGTGGTCTGTATTTTGTTTGACGACCAGCCCTCAGGGGCAGCCGATAGAGATTATAATGCTCCGACGTTGTTTAATCCGAATCCGGGCGCAAACGGGACTGTGCTTGCTGTGGCTATAGATCATCAGGGCAGATCGCTTATTGGTGGCATATTCAGCGGTGTTAATGGCGTTTATCGGAATAAAATAGCGCGGGTATTGCCAGGAGGTGGGCTTGACACAACATTTAATCCGGGCTCCGGCGCGGATGATTTTATAAGCGCGATAGCGGTCTATCCGCCGGGCACCACCAACGCCGGCAAGATACTCATTGGCGGGGCGTTCACGTCTTACAACAACGTCAGTCGCAACGGTATTGCGCGGTTGAACCCCGACGGTTCTCTTGATACATCGTTCAATGTCGGAAACGGGGCGCAGGGCGGGATTGTTCGGGCGATCGCAATATTGCCGGATGAAAAAATTATGATCGGCGGCGATTTTCAAATGTTCAATTCAGTTCCGCGCGCTGGTATTGCAAGATTGAACGCCAACGGAACGCTTGACGTCTCGTTTAATCCGGGTAGAGGTGTTAACGGGACGGTTTGGTCGCTTGGTATTCAAGGTTCGGCTCCGATAGTTGTAGGCGACGGTAGAAACGGTTTTGGCTCGGCTGAGAGCCGAACGAACATAAACACCGGGGCAACTTCCGGCGTAATAACGTTGATATGGAATTTTTATAGCGTTCCGGATTCAATCAGGGTTTACTACGACGGGAATTTGATTTTTGATACCGGAATTACGAATGGTTCGGGAACGAATGTAATTGCGTATGGTCCGGGCAATTCCACCTATGTGACGATTGTTGTTAATGAAGGCAGCGGGGACCCGGGAACTGTCTGGGATTACACGGCGATGATAACATCTGGCGGCGGGGGTTCAAAGGTAATTGCAGGCGGCGATTTTACAGAAGTAAACGGGATACCGGTGAACAGGCTGGTAAGATTTCACTCAAATGGTTCTGTAGATACATCGTTTGATCCAGGTAACGGCGCCGATGGGGCTGTTTATGCTTTAAGTGTTTTACCGGACAACAGAATATATGTCGCGGGGGCGTTTACTATGATGGGGGTGGCAAATATGAATTCTATCGCGCGGTTATTGCCGCACGGCGCCATTGATACAACATTTAATCCGGGAACAGGATTTAACGGACCTGTTTTCGGGATGGCTGTTCATCCGAATGGACAGCCGATATTGGTCGGCGATTTTACTGTTTATAACCAGACGCCGCGCCGAAATCTCGCCCGACTTTATACCGATGGTTCTCTGGATACGAGTTTTCTTGATAGTTATTATAACCAGATGCAGCCGGGGACAGACCAGTTTGTGGTTGCGGTCGGAATTGAGCCTGCTGAGGAAGGGAAACTTGGCAGTTACATCATAGGTGGCGGGTTCTCGGTAATTGGTGGCGGCGACACCGCTTCAAATGTGGTTGTAAGGTATAATTTTTGCCGAATTATTGGCGGGGAGAACAGTCCGCCATCGGGTAATATGCCGGGGAATATTCAATTTACGCGTGATGAATTTTCGGTTGATGAAAATGCCAGCACCGGCGCAGTGAGGGTTGACCTTGAGAGAATAAACGGCGTTGAGGGGAGCGTTGGCGCGATTGTTTATACGGTTGATGGAAGCGCCAAAGCCGGGATTGACTACATACCCATTACCAACAATGTAAGCTGGGGTTCCTGTCCATCGGCTATCCGATATGTAATGGTTCCGATTTTGAATAATGATGTTCAGGAAGGGAATAGAGAGTTTTATGTCGTTGTTGCCCAGCCGACAGGATTGGACAAATATTTGCCGCCAAATCAACCGTTGATTGGCGAGTATATGACCAACCAGCCTGCGCTTGGTTTCCGCAGGATAACGCGGGTTGTAATTGTTGACGATGATTACGAAAAGAGCACAGTCGGATTCAGCGGTCCATCTTATTATTTTAACGAATCTAACTCTATTGCCACCATAACCGTCTATAGAACAAACGGATTGAACAATCTTGTTACCGTTCAATATGCCACGAGCGATGGCACCGCCAAAGCGCCGTCTGATTACGTTAGCAAGAGTGGCACATTGATTTTCAACCCCGGTCAAACCAGCGCCACGTTCACGGTCTCAATCGTTAACGATACTGCGGTTGAGTATGAAGAGACAGTGAATCTCAGGTTATTCAATTCATCAACAAACGCGATTCTTGGGCTTTCCAACGCGACGCTGGTAATTACCGACAATGACAATGGCTATGGGAGTTTAGGATTTTTGACAAATAACTTTTTTGTTTCTGAAAGCGCTGGCGCGGTAACGGTCGCTGTTAGAAGAACAAGCGGAACATTAGGAACGGTTTCGGTCAACTTTACCGTATTTAGCGATCCTGGAACCAATAATGCAACGCCAGCAGCCGATTATGTGGTAACTAACGGCGTATTGACATTTGCGCAAAATGAAATTCTCAAGACGTTTGTGGTGCCGATTATTTCTGATAATCTGGTTGAGGGAAACGAGACGTTTACCGTGCTTTTGACCAATGCGACCGGAGGCGCTAACATCGGATTCCAGTCAAGCGCCATTGTTACGATTGTAGACGATGATTATTATGGCAGTTTATCTTTGAGCGCGCCGACCTATTTTGTGAACGAGCGCTCAACTAACCTTATAGTGACTGTGACGCGGACCGGCGGCGCGGCAGGAACGGTGTCGGTTGACTACAATGTTGGCACGAACGGAACGGCGACGGCCGGGCTGGATTATATAGCGACTAACGGGACGCTTACATTCGCGCCCGGGGTTACAAATCTAACCTTCACGGTGCGGATATTGAATGATAATATTCTTGAATTTAATGAGACTTTCCCAATTTCTCTTAGAAACTTTGTAAACGCAGGGCAGGGGAGATATACATCTGCCACAGCGATAATTGTGGATGACGAGGCATTGAACGTCCCAGCAGGAACGGTTGACACGGCGTTCAATCCGTCTCCGGGGGCGGACAATTTCGTGCACTCACTTGCGTTGCAGACCGATGGCAGGATTTTGATCGGAGGCGATTTTACAACTGTGGATGGTATTTCTAGGAGCCGAATTGCGCGATTGAATATCAATGGCAGGATAGACACGACATTTGATCCGGGTTTAGGTGCGAATGACACGGTCTACGCGATCGCAATTCAGCCCGACCAGAAGATATTAATCGCCGGCAGATTCACTTCAATTGACATAACAAACCGAAACGGAATAGCGAGGTTGAACTCAGATGGTCGCGTTGACACCTCGTTTAACCCGGGCGCCGGGGCAGATAATCCAATTTACGCGCTCGGTATTTTGCCTGATGGCAAGATTGCTGTGGGCGGGGCTTTTGCAACGTATCGCGGGGCGCCAACACCCTATTTTACGGTAATAAATCCGAATGGAACGCTTGTGAACGGATTCAACCCGGGCACCGGTCCGAACGGAGTTGTTCGCGCTCTTGGCGTGCAATCCGACGGTAAAATTATAATTGGGGGCGATTTTACCGAATACAATGGCGTGGCGTGCAGGTATATTGCGCGGATTAACACAGACGGTTCGCTTGATTCAACATTTGATGTCGGGCTTGGACCGGACGCAGCGGTTCGCGCGATTGCGATTCAGCCTGACGGAAAGATATTAATTGGTGGCGGATTCCGAAATGTTAATGGAACTAATAGAAACTACCTCGCGCGGCTTAACGCCGATGGTTCTCTGGACGCAAACTTTATGAAAGGTAGCGGCGCAAACGGGATTGTGCTTGGGATTTCACTTCAGTCCAATGGCAAGATTGTTGTGGTTGGCGACTTTACGCGATTTAACGGTGTTACAAGAAGCAGAATAACTCGTTTAAATAGCGATGGAAGCACCGATCCGACTATTAACTTTGGAACTGGCGCAAACAACTACATCAGCGCAGTGATAAATCAAACCGACGACCAGATCGTCATTGGCGGCGGGTTTACGCAATTTAACGGGATTGCCCGTAATTACCTTGCCCGGATTATCGGCAACGAAAACATCGGTCCGGGTTTGTTTGAGTTCTTATCAGCATTTTTCACGGTTCAGGAAAATGAGACCAACGCGGTTATAACTGTCAGGAGAAATGGCGGAACGACCGGCGCTGTAACCGTGAATTACTCAACGACCAATGGCACGGCAACGCCCGGGCTTGATTACACAAATGTTTCTGGAACCCTTACATTTGCCGAGGGTGAAACAATGCAAACATTCCTTGTTCCTGTGGTGGATGACAGGGATATTGAATCGCCTGAAACTGTGTTATTAACCCTTTCAAACCCGACATCGGGCGCAACGCTTGATTTTCAATCAACGGCTATTTTAACTATAATAAGCGACGACAGTCTTGTTCAATTCAGTGCCCCTACATACACGGTCAATGAAAATGCCGTTAGCGGATTTGCCGCAATTGAGGTTCAACGGCTTGGTTCCACGAACGGTTTTGCCTCAGTGATGGTTCAGGTAGTCGGCGGCACCGCAACTGCGGGCGTGGACTATACAGATTCAAGCGGACGAATCACCTTTAACCCGGGCGAGTCAAGCAAGTTATTCATAATTCCTATTTTGAATGATTTACTTGTGGAAGGAAACGAGACTGTTTTACTCCGCCTAACTGCGCCATCAGCTGGCGTAGCGTTGGGTCTTGCGAATGCGACGTTAACTATTATTGATGACGATTTTGCTGCCGGGGCGATCCAGTTTGCCGCCACAAATTATATTGTGAATGAATACGAGACAAACGCTGTAATTACGGTAATTCGGACCAATGGCAGCACCGGGATAGTTTCTGTGGATTATCGGACGATTGACGGCACGGCGACAGGCGGTTTGGATTATATACCGCAATCCGGGACGATAACATTTGCCGAAGGCGAGACTGTCAAGACATTTAGCGTGCCGGTGATTCCCGACACGTTGTCGGAGAGCAACGAGACGGTGACGCTTGTTTTGTCAAATCCGCGTGGCGCAGCGGGCGTTGTGCTTGGAAGTCCGAGTCAGGCTACATTGACAATTATTAACAACGATCTGGTAAATGGCAGTTTAAGCTTTACCTCCTCGCATTATTCTATTAATGAGACCGGCGGAGTTCTGGTTGTAACGGTGAATCGTCAGTTCGGCAGCGCCGGGGATATCTCAGTTGCGTTTGAAACTTACGACACAGGCAGCGCGGCGGCAGGGCTTGATTATGTAGCAACGAATGGAGTCCTTGTGTGGACTAATGGCGAAACTGCTTCAAAGACAATTTCAATTCAGATTATTGACGACACAATTGTTGAAGGAGACGAAGAATTCGGAATTGTTTTGAGCAACCCGACTGGTGGCGCAACATTTGGAGTATATACAAACGCAAAGATAACCATTATTGAAAACGATGTCAGCCCGGGGATAATAACATTCGGCGCTGGGCAATATTTTGTATATGAAAATGAAACTAATGCCGTAATTCCGGTTATAAGAACAAACGGGACACTGGGTGATGTTACTGTAAATTATGCCACGAGCAACGGAACTGCTATCGCAGGTTCGGATTACACTGCGGTTTCAGGGACTTTGCAGTTCACTAATGGGCAGACAATCAATTACATAAAGGTGCCGGTAATTGACAATTTTGTTGCAAACTCGCCTGTCTATTTCTATGCAAGCCTCAGTGGCTCAACTGGCGGTGCTGCGCTCGGCGCGATAACAAACGCCATTGTCACAATACTTGATAATGAAAAATGGGCAGGCTCCATTGATGAGACGTTTGCTACAGGCCAGGGAGCTGATGGAACAGTTTACGCGCTCACTTTTGATAGTCAACGAAGGCTCTATGTTGGCGGCGACTTTACAACATTCCAGGGGATCAAGGCTGGCAGAATTGTCAGAATTAATACCAACGGCACAGTTGATCTGACGTTTAATACCGGTTCCGGGGCGAATAAACCAATTTACGCCGTAGCCAAAACGAGTGACGGTATTTACGTTGCTGGAGCGTTTACGGCTTTCCGAGGGGTTACTCGCTCAAAGATTGCGCGATTAACCTATGATGGCGCGGTTGATATGGCGTTTAATCCGCCGGCTATTGATGGGAATATATACACTGTTGTTCCATTGAACGATGGGACAGTGTTGATCGGCGGTGATTTTGTATCTGTTGGAACAAATGCAGTTTCACGCATAGCGCGGTTGACCGCGAATGGCGCTTATGACGACACATTTGCCATCGGGTTTGGAGCCAGCGGCACAGTGCGTTCTATTGCATTGCAAAGCGATGGAAAGATTGTTGTAGGCGGAGAATTTACCAGTTTCAACCGGGTTTCAAGTCCGTATGTTGTTCGTCTCAATACGAATGGTTCAGTGGACCAGACATTTGACGTTGGGCTTGGTCCGGATGGCAAGGTTTACAGCGTTGCCGTCCATTCTGATGGCAGCGTAATCATAGGCGGCGACTTCACGACCGTAAACGGAGTGCCAAGAAACAGAATTGCGCGTCTGAACACAGATGGAAAAGTTGATCTTACTTTTGACCCTGGTTACGGAGCAAACGGGAGCGTTCGCGCGATTGACATTCAGGTTGATGGCAAGATTGTTGTTGTTGGAGAGTTCACATCGTTTAACGGGAATCCGTTCAACAGATTTGTGCGGCTTCTGAATAACGGCGCGGTTGACCCCGAGTTTAATTATGGCAGTGGCGCGAATGCTAATATTCTTGCGGTAGCGTTGACCGCGAGCGAACAGCCATTCTGGCGGGACACATTCCGCACCCAGGCGCAACCTCAGTTGCGTTTGCCACCTGATGGGAAGATAGTGGGCGGCGTTTCGACGACTATTGAGAATTATCCTTATCAGGTTGCGCTTGTTTCAAGACCGATTTCAAACCCGAATAACATTTATAATAATCAATTTTGCGGCGGTTCAATTCTGAATGAGCGATGGATTTTGACCGCGGCGCATTGTGTTGAGGGGGCTTTGCCAACAAGCATAGCGGTGGCAGTTGGTGTGACAGATTTGACGAGCACGCGTCCGGGGAGAATCATCAACGTTGACCAGATAATCATTCACACAAATTACAATCCGTTTACCTTTGATTATGATATTGCGCTAATACATCTGGAACAGCCGATTGACTTTTCTGGCAGGGTATATGCTGCGGCGCCGGTTGGGCTTGTTTCGCCTGCTGACGAGGCTGCCGGGGTGGACGCCCCGGGGGTGATGGCAACGATAACCGGTTGGGGAAATACCTCCGCTATAGGCGCGCAATATCCAACCCAATTGCAGGTGGCTGCGGTTCCGATTACAACGGTTTCACAATATCCGCAAGGGGCAATCACTACTAATATGCTTCTTGCCGGGTTCCCGGCGGGCGGCGTTGATAGCTGTCAAGGCGATAGTGGCGGTCCGCTTGTTGTTACCAACTCCAATGGAATAATTCTGCAAGCAGGGATAACGAGCTGGGGTTACGGTTGCGCAGACCCAGGGTATCCAGGGGTATATACACGCGTTGCTGCGTTCTATGATTGGATTAATTCATACGTTGGGATTGGCGTTGTATCTGCGGCAAATGAGAAGATTGCCATCGGCGGGGAATTTACGACTTACAAGAGTCTCCAGCGCAATAGGGTTGCCGTCCTTGATGACAATGGAAATGTTTCAACCCAGTACAATCCGTCAGTATCTCCAAATAGCGTGGTTTACACATTGGCTATTTACACGAACCAGACGATGCCACAGTTGTTTGGCAAACTGATTGTCGGAGGAGAATTTACAGAATTAATTGGCGTTGAACCGCAGTATCGGCTGGCGCGCGTGAACGCAGATGGCACTGTGGATACGAATTTTAATATTGGCACAGGTCCAGCCGGAACGGTGCGCGCAGTTGCGATTCAATCCGATGGCAAGGTTATTATTGGCGGATTGTTTACAAATGTGAACGGTGTGTCAAAGGCGTACATAGCCAGATTGATGCAAGACGGTTCAGTTGAGACCGGATTTAATCCGGGAACAGGGGTTAACGGCGCGGTGAGAAGTCTTGACCTGCAGCCAGACGGCAAGATTGTCATTGGCGGGTCGTTTTCTACTGTATATGGAGTTTCCAGAAATTCAATAGCCCGACTGAACGAAAATGGAACTGTTGACACCAGTTTTAATCCGGGACTCGGCGCCGATGCGCCTGTGAACGCTGTTGTGTTGCAGCCTGATGGGATGATTCTGATTGCTGGCGATTTTACAACCGTAAACGGTTTGCCAAGACGGAGCATTGCGCGGCTGTTGCCGGGCGGAGCGGTAGATACGGCGTTTTATGCCGGAATCGGCGCAAATGGAAGTGTTAACGCAGTGGCTATTCAGCCTGATGGCAAGATATTGCTTGGAGGTTCGTTTACGACATTTAATAACAGTCCGGCTCCACGGATTGTTAGGTTGAACACCGACGGCTCTGTGGATAGCGCATTCAATCCGCGACTTGGCGCGGACGATTATATAAGCGCCATTGCTGTTACGCCTGATGGCAAGATTTTGATTGCAGGCTCTTTTGTGACCTATGATGGCAAGTTGAGAAACCGAATCGCGCGGTTGAATCCGGATGGTTCGCTTGACCCAACTATCAATTTTGGCAGCGGCGCAAACAATTTCATCAACACCATTCTGGTGCAGCCGTTTGATGGCAAGATTGTATTAGGTGGCGGATTTACTGAGTTTAACGGAGAACCAAGAGTATCGCTCGTCCGATTAAACGGCGGTGTAAACATCGGCAGCGGCGTGTTCAGGTTTGATAATTTGGCATATTCAATTGGCGAAAATCAGACTAACGCTACACTTACAATAATTCGCGATGGCGGAACGATTGGCTCTGTGACAATTAATTTAATTACTCAAAACGGAACGGCGATTCAAGGGGTGGACTTTATCGCTCCGCAGACGCAGATCGTCTTTGAAGAAGCTGAGACATTTAAAAAAGTGACCATACCGGTGATTGACGACAATGTTATCCGCGGAGACAGACAGTTCTATGTTTCAATAACAAACACCGAGCAGACCTTGATTGGTCAGCCTTCAGCAGCAGTTGTCACGATTGTTGAGAACGACTGTATGATTCAATTTGTGCAAGATAATTATGCCACCAGCGAGGGGAGCGGTATAGCGCGAATCAGGGTGGAACGCGTAGGCGGTGTGAGCGAGCAGGTTTCTGTTACGGCGCTGACGTTGACGAATGGCACAGCCACGCCGGGAAGCGACTTTTACTTAACCACAAATGTTTTAATCTTCAACCCCGGTGTTACAATCCAGACATTTGATATACGGATAATTGACGACACGATAATTGAGATTCCGGAAACTGTAAATGTGATATTGACGAATGTTGTCGGACCGGCTGTTCTGGGGCGTTCTAATGCGACATTGACGATAGTTGATAATGATTTTGGTCCTGGTTCTATCAGTCTGGTTACAAATGTCTATTATGTTCGCGAAGACGCAAACAGACTTGAGATACCGGTTTACCGATTTGGCGGATTCTCTGGTTCAATTTCAATCCAATATACGACAACGTCCGGCACCGCTTCGCCAAATCAAGACTATACTCCGGTGAGCGGTGTCCTGACATTTGCCGAAGGCGAAACCAACAAGTCAATAATTGTTCAGATACTTGATGACACTATTGTTGAAGGGAACGAGACGTTCTTTTTGAGGCTTTCAAATCCGCAGGGTGGGGCATCGCTTATTGGTCCGTCGGTTGTAACGATTAATATAATGGACAACGAATTTGCGGTGGGAACGTTGAACTTCGCATTTAATGTTGGGGAAGGCGCAAACGATCTTGTCCGCGCTGTGGCGGTTCAACCCGATGGAAAGATAGTTGTTGGAGGGGCGTTCACTGAATTTAACGGAGTGCCGCACAACTATATCGCCAGACTTAACACCGACGGCACGGTTGATTCTGAATTTATGTCGCCATATTACGTGGCGGTTACAAATATGATTGTTACAAATATCGGCGGATTTCTATCAAATATTGTTGTGGTGAGTTCAAATTATGTTGCCCGCGGACCAAACGGAATAATCACGTCGCTCGGGATAATGCCCGGTGGCAAGATCGCTGCAGGCGGCGGTTTCTCGGCGGTTAACAATACGAATAAGAATAGGGTTGTTTTGATCACCCCCGATGGGAATGTTGATCCATACTTTAACCCGCCAAATAACTTGAACTCTGCGGTTTACTCGCTTGCGCCTCTGCCTGATGGCAGGTTATTGATCGGTGGTTCGTTCTCGTTGCCGTTGTCCGGGGTTTTACGTTTGCGCGCGAATGGTTCTCTTGACCCGAGTTTTGACACCGGCGGCGCTAACGGGAATATCTTTGCAATGGCGATTTACACGAACGGTGGGGTTGTTATTGGTGGCGACTTTACTGCGATTGGTGGCGTATCCAGACAGCGTCTGTCGCGAATTATGCCCAATGGAGTTGTTGATTCTACATTTGGAGCTGTCGTTGAGGGCGGCTCGGTTTATGCAATTGCTGTGCAGGCGGACGGCAAGGTTGTAATTGGCGGTTCATTCACCCGGGTGAATGGAGTTGATTGCAGGTGGTTAGCCAGACTTAACTGGGATGGTTCGTTTGACAATAGTTTTGCCGCCAATGGACAGCCAGATAATGCAATCTTTAGCATTGTTGTTCAGGGTAATGGAAAGGTCTTGCTTGGCGGCGCATTTACGCAGGTTGGCGCAACGCAAAGGAACCGAATCGCAAGGTTAAAACCGGATGGAACAATTGATATGGCATTTGATCCGGGGCTTGGTCCGGACGATACGGTTTATTCAATTGCGCTGTTGCCAGATGGCGGCATTGTAATTGGAGGCGATTTCAGGCAGGTGAACGGTTTTAATTCAAGGGGTGTGGCTGTTTCAGCGGGTTATATTTATGCAATTGACGCATCAACGAACCTTGTGGATTGGACGCCGATTTTAACCAATTCAACAAGTGGTTCAACCTTGATTTATACCGATACAAACGCGCCATTGAGAGGTATGCGATTCTTCAGGGCGCGTCAGGTTGAGAGCAGATAATAACGATTGATGAAAAATAGGGATAGAAAGGGATTGAAAAAGATTTACAGATTCGGGGAACAACGATTATGAGAATGAGCCAGTTGTGGATGAAAATGCGTATAAAGCGACCGGGCGGTTTGCTTGGTCGGATTGGGTTGTTGATGTTTTTGGGCGCTGCTGTTGCGCTTGGTCAGCCAGCGAACGACGACTTTGATAATGCGGCGATGCTTGTCGGTCCGTCTGGCACATTTAGCGGTAGTAATCAGGGCGCTACTCGCGAACCGGGCGAACCCAATCACTGGACGTTATCTGGCGGGCATTCTGTCTGGCATTCGTGGACAGCCCCTTATGATGGATTAGTCAATTTTGATACAGTAGGAAGTTATTTTGATACTGTTCTTGCCGTTTACACTGGAACGAATGTTGCGGCACTGACTCTAATAGGCAACAACGATGATTTTCCCGGGATTGGTTTGATGAGTAGGGTCTCTTTTAACGCGGTTGCAGGGACGGAGTACAAAATTGCAGTAGATGGTTATAGCACCTCAGCTCAGGGACTTTATATATTGAACTGGTATTATGAAAATCAACAAACTAATCCGCCGACGCCGCCGTTGCAGCCGAATCAAGTTCAATTTGCTCAAAACTCATACACGGTGCAAGAGAATATACCCGGTTTTGTTAAGATTTATATTATGAGCGGGGGTGGAAACGCATCGCCGATATCGGTCAATTATGAAACGACGAATGGAACAGCGATTGCCGGTGTTGATTACATCGCAAAGAGCGGTCAAATCGTGTTTAATCCTGGGGAGACCAATAAGTCCATAACTATTCAGATAATTGACAATGCCGTTGTTAACAGCAACAAGACGTTCGGCGTGAGGCTATTTAACCCGGCTGGAGGTGCTGCGCTCGGTCAATGGTCTAACACTGTTGTCACAATTGTTGATGATGAAACAGTGCCTTATGTGAGTAGCGCCGGAGAATTGCAATTTTCCGCAAGTCTTTATAGTGTGACTGAGCGCGAATACACCTATTGGAACGGAGACGGTTTTCGTTCTATTCCTGGAGCTCTTGTGACGGTAAACAGGTTAAATGGAAGCACAGGACGTATTATGGTTGATTATGTTGTAACAAACGCGCCGATCCTCCCTCCGTCAACCAATTTTCCGCCAAACCCAAATCAGATAAGACCGGCTGTTCCTGGTTTTGATTATTTGCCTGCAACAGGGACGCTTATTTTTGATGATGGCCAGACCAGCACGAATTTCTTGGTTAGGACATTTGCCGACGGGATTAGCAACGGAACAGCCGAAGTTCTTCTGTATTTGACAAATCCACGTCCGGCCCCTGAAGAAGACCCCGCGCTAATTGTCCCCAGACTGGGAATTCAGAGCAATTCCGCCGTTCAAATAGTAGAAGTGACGACGCAGCCGATGTTTTCATTTGAGCGTTTAAATTATCGGGTTGATGAATACGGCAACAGAAATATTACGATTGCAATTTTGTTGCCAGGCGGTGGGGGCGGAGGTGCCTGGGTTGAGGTCGTGATGGGTAATCCGTATTACTATGGTCAGTTGTCTGCGGGGTCTGATTACGCACGTCCTAATGTTGACTATACCGATATGTCTCAAATTGTTTCTTTCGGTCCAACTGAGACCCGAAAAACGATAACCATACCGATTCTTGACGATACGCTTGTTGAGTTTAATGAGGATATTCCGATAATTCTGTATCGTTCAAATGGACGCCCGATTAATCCAAGAGCGCGCTATACTCGTGTTACTATACTTTATGATGAACAACCTCCGGGGGCTGCCGATAGGGAGTGGAATCCGGACAGAGTGCCTTATACGACGCCGCCGTTTAACTTGATGCCCGGTGCGAATAATCAGGTATATTCTGTAGCGGTTCAACCTGACAATAAAACTGTTATTGGGGGCGATTTTACCGCGGTAAATACTATCCCGAGAAATCGGGTGGCGCGGTTTAATGCGGACGGATCGCTTGATACCAATTTTCTTGCACATCCGAATACCGGTGCTAATGGTTTTGTAAGCAAGGTGATTGTCTTGCAGACATCCCAGGACGCTGGCAAGATTTTGATTGCTGGCGGTTTTTCATCTTTCAACGGTTATTTGCGTAATTGTATTGCGCGTTTAAACTCGGATGGTTCGCTTGATCAATCTTTTAACCCCGGTTCTGGCGCAAACGGTCCAATCTGGGCGATGGCTGTGCAATCTGATGGAAGGATATTAATCGGCGGAGAGTTTACAACTTTTAATGAGAAAAGACGTGTTCATATTGCGCGGTTGAATCCTGATGGTTCACTTGATGAAACATTTAATCCGCTTGCCGAGACCGACGGAACAGTATGGAGCATAGCGATTGCGGATTCTCTACCAGGAACCCCGGTCTATATAGGCGGTGATTTCACCCGAGTCAACGGCGAACCAAGAAATAGTATTGCGCGGTTGAGTTTGGATGGCACGCTTGACTACACTTTCAATCCTGGCACTGGCGCTGATGGTCCGGTTTATGCTATGGCGGTTCAACTCAATGGCGCTGTGGTAATTGGTGGTTCGTTCTCTGAGATTGATTCTAAACCGCGAAACAATATTGCAAGGTTAAACCCGGATGGGAGTTTGGATTTGACGTTTAATCCAGGAACCGGCGCCAACGACGCAATTTATTCAATTGTGTTAAGACCGAGCGATGAACATATATACATAGGTGGATTATTTACTTTTTACAATCAAACACGCAGGATGGGGCTCGCGCTGGTTAAACCGGACGGAACGCTGGACACCACCTTTATGGACACGGCTTATAACCAGTTTGCTGGTTTAATTAAAACATTCAGTTTTGAGCCGAATCATTTCGTTCGTTCAATTGCAATTCAACCTGATGGCAATTTGATGATCGGCGGTTCGTTCACGAACATTGGCGGCAACTTTGCAAGATACATAAATAATAATTCTACCTATTCACCTGTCTGGACGCGGCAGGATAAGATTGTTCGGATGAACGTGGCGAGGGTTATCGGCACCTGGGGAACGACAGTGAACTCTGAAGGGGTCGCAACCCCGAATCCTCCGCAAGGACCGGGTAATGTTGACTTTATCACAAGCAATTATTTCATAGATGAAAATCAGCCAATAATGAACGTTACTTTGAGGCGGGTGGACGGTTTTCTTGGAACTGTTGGAGTGAGCGTCAACACATCAAATCGTCTCGCAGTGGCTGGCGTTGACTATGGTATGGTCTCCGCCTCGCCTGTATTTTCTGAGTGGTGGGGCTTTATGCGGAGTGATGGGTATCCGGGTCCTGTTTATCTACAGATTCCAATTTTTGACGATGATTATGTTGAAGGCGACGAAACGCTTGACATAGGTATGTCTGCGCCGTTCGGTCAGATTAATTTGGGTGGCGAATATATACCACTTGGCGGAGCGTTAGGTAAAACCTATGCAACTCTTACCATCGTTGACAACGATTTTGAGCACGGGATTCTGGCGTTTAGTTCATCAATGTTCACCACTAACGAAAATGCAACAAACTTAATAGTAACGGTTATAAGGACAAATGGTGCAACGGGGACGGTTACAGTAGATTATTATACAAAAAATGGGTCCGCTATTGCAGGAAGTGGTCAGAATCCGGGCGATTTTACCTCAGTCCGTGGCACATTAACCTTTCCGCCGGGTGTAACAAACAGGACAATTGTGATTCCACTTTATGACGATACAGAAGTTGAGCTTGATGAGACCTTTTATGTTGTTTTGACGAACGCTACTGGCGGAGCAAAATTGCCGGGCGGAATCCCGACCTCTTCGGAAACAGCCACCTGTGTGATAATTGATAACGATTTTCCTTCCGGGCGACTTAATTTTTCGGCGACAAATTACTTCGTTGGCGAAGGCGATGGTCAGGTGGTGGTGACGGTTTCTCGGATAGGTGGGAATCTTGGACCGCTCTCGGTCAGTGTTGTCACCTCAAACGGAACGGCGATTGCGGGGTCTGATTATATTTATACATCAAATCGCCTGAGCTGGGTGCATAATGAGACTACGCCAAAGACAGTAGTGATACCAATTCTTGACGACTCTCTTGTAGAAGGGAACGAAACCTTTACTGTGAATCTTGTTAGTCCTTCGGTTTCAGGGTCAATCGGCAGTATGGGAAGCGCCACGATTGTAGTTGGCGATGACGATTCATACGGGGCATTTCAGTTTAGCCAGCCAAAATATTCAGTGGACGAAAACGGAACAAATTTGGTTATCACGGTATTGCGAATAGGCGGAAGCGCTGGCGCGGTTTCGGTTGATTATTCTACCGCTGACGGTAGTGCAATTGCCGGGGTGCATTATGTTCCAACGAGTGGAACATTGAATTTTGCCGTTGGGGAAGTTAGCAAAACATTCAGCGTTCAACCGATTGATAATTCAAACCAGGATGGAGAACGGTTGTTTAATATAACGCTTTCAAATCCCAGAGGTGGCGCAGCATTGGGGACCATCTCTAATGCTCAAGTTGTTATTATTGACGATGAATCAGTTGCCGTTCCTGCGGGTTCAATTGACACCACATTCATCACAGGAACCGGACCGGACAAACCGGTGCATTCAATTCTAATTCAGCCGGATGGTTATTTAATTATCGGTGGCGAGTTTGGTTTTTACAATAATGTTATCAGAAAGGGGATTGCGCGAATAGATAGCATCGGCAGGCTAGACCCATCGTTTGACATTGGCAACGGGTTTAACGACCAGCTTCGGGCAATGGCGTTGCAGCCTGATGGCAAGATTGTTATAGGTGGATTTTTTACACAGGTTAACGGTGTGAATAGAAGCAGGATTGCAAGATTAAATAAAGATGGTTCATTAGATATGTTCTTTAATCCAGGCTCCGGCGCCGATAGTCCGATTTATGCCGTGGCTATTCAAAGCGACGGCAGAATTCTGGTTGGAGGCTCATTCAATACATTTAACGGGATTGCAAAACCTGGAATTGTTCGGTTGAACACCAATGGAACGCTGCACGCTGGTTTTGACGTCGGCAGTGGGGTTGAAGGGAAGGTTTATGCGATCGCGTTGCAAAGCGATGGTAAGATTTTGATCGGCGGCGAGTTTACGAGAGTAAATTATCAGGCCTATAACGGGATAGCGAGGTTAAATCCCAATGGTTCTATTGACACCACATTTAATCCGGGGCTGGGCGCGAGCGGAGCGGTGCGATCAATTGTGGTGCAGCCTGATGGAAAGATTCTGATTGGCGGTTCGTTCACTAACTTCAATGGTCAGTCACGAAATTATATAGTGCGGTTGAATAAGGATGGGTCAATTGATAATTCATTTATGGCTGGAGAAGTCGGAGCCAACGAGGCGGTATATGGCATTGCGTTGCAGGCGGATGGGAAAATCCTTGTTGCAGGTTCATTTACGATGTTCAACGGAGTGACAAGGAATCGTATCACCCGACTTAACCCCGATGGCAGCACCGATCCGAGCATAAACTTTGGCGAAGGCGCAAACGGGTTTATATCCGCTTTGCTTGTGCAACCGGATAATAAGATCGTGATAGGAGGCGGATTTACGATGGTTGACGGGAAGCCGCGAAATCACCTGGCGCGTTTACATGGCGGTTCACTTGCTGGCTCTGGGACGCTTCAATTTTCAAATCCGTACTTCACGGTGGATGAGAATGAGCCGGTGGTGAGTCTTACCGTTTTGCGTCGGGGTGGCACCTATGGGAGTGTATCTGTTCTTTATGCAACCGCTGATGGAACGGCAATTTCTGGTGCGGATTACCTGGCTGCAACAAACAGAATTCAATTTCCGCCGGGAGAGGTTATGCAATTTATCAGAATCCCGATAATTGACGATTCCCTTGTTGAACCAATGGAGAATTTTTATGTTTACCTTGATGACGCTACCGGCGGAGCCGATATCGGGATTGTTCCTGTTGCAATTGTTAATATAGCAAGCGATGATTCTATAATTACATTCTCTGGGAGTGAATATTCAGTTTCTGAAAATACACCGAGCGGGCTTGCAAAGATCACCGTATTCAGGCAGGGGTCAACTAATGGAACGGTTACCGTTGATTGTATGGCAGTATCAAATATTTTTGGACCGAATCCGGCAATGCCTTATTTTGATTTTACGCCGAAGGTTGAAACTCTCGTGTTCGGTCCGGGTGTAACAAGTCTTACATTTACCGTTAGCATTACAAATGACTTTTTGATTGAACCTCCAGAAACTATTCTGTTACAGCTTGCAAATTGGCAGCCGACAAATTCGGTAAGTCCTGGTATTACAAACTCCATTCTTACTATCATTGATGATGATTTTTCTCCTGGTGTAATTGAATTTTCAAGCGCAAATTACAGCGTGGGCGAAAACAGGACAAATGTAGTGATAACTTTGATTCGGACAAATGGTTCATCGGGCTTAGTTTCGGTGAGGATTGATACGGCAAATGGGACGGCAACGGCTGGTTTAGATTATATCGGAGGGGCTACGACTGTGGCATTTGCTGATGGTGAGACCGTTAAAACCTTTACCATACCTATTATTAACGATACCGAAGTTGAGCCAGACGAAATCTTTTATGTGAGTATATCAAACCCGATTGGCGGTGCAACCCTTGGTGGGCTAACAAACGCAGTTGTGAAGATCTACGACGATGATTTTGCCGCTCGGTATGTGCGATTTGCGGAGACTAATTTTGTGGTTTACGAGGACAGGACGAACGCGATTATTACGGTCTTCAGGGGTGGACTACCGGATTCAGAAATTTCAGTTGATTTTGCCGTGTATGATGGGACTGCGGTTGCTGGCGCTGATTATATACCGGTG
>JBAMMJ010000171.1:0-16635 GCA_039793825.1 Verrucomicrobiota bacterium
TTATTTTAAGGTTCTTTTATAAAGAATCATTATCACCAATCGCACTGATTTGCAATTTTAATTTTTTATAATGGTTCTTTTCTTCCTTGCGACGTAAAGGTTGCGTTTCAGCAATTCCTGACAGCAAACCTTTTACAGCGCATAACTATACGGCGAAGTTTCTGACAATTCCGGACACCACCAATCTGTTATGCACCGGGTGAAAATCTGTTTACCGCGCCGCTCGGGAATGAAATTTAGATTTGTTTGACAAAAATATTTTTCTGTTTATATTATAAATTAAATTGATAATATTTATTAGATAATCACATCAACAAACTATCAATACTGTTAACCATCCAATCAGTAGAACAGCGTATCAGGCAGCTGGAAGAATATGCCTTCCGCAGGATTAACGCCATCCCAAACAACAAAAGGCTATGGGTTCTCACTTGTATGGACGAACGGGTCCATATTGAACAGGCGCTCGGAATCGGTCCGGATGACGCTCATATCTTCCGCAATGCCGGCGGGCTTGTGAGCGACGACGCTATTCGCTCTGCCGCCCTGACAACGAACTTTTTCGGCACTAAAGAGATTATCATTGTGACCCATACCGATTGCGGGATGTTAAGATTTAATGGAGCCGATGTTGCCGCTCATTTTTTAAATCAGGGGATTGATCCGACGCAACTGGAGATTGACCCGTGGTTGCCGGAACTGCGGCTTCCATCAAAGGAGAGTTTTATTCGGTGGTGGAAGTTTTATACTGACCACGCCAATTGTTCTCCGGACGCAGCCGCTTTAAAAGCCGAGTCAACATTTAAAAACCATCCATTGATACCGAAAACAGTTCAGGTTGCGGCTTATGTGTATGAAGTGGAGACCCACCGCCTTAGAAAACCGAATCAAGAGTTGTATAAAAAGACTTCGGAGTTTATTCAGGGGAAAGTATTCAAAGAATAGTCGGCAAATCTATCTGCAATTTTCTTGAAACCGCTTATTTTGAACTTGCCACCGGCGGCGGGGTAAGGTTGTAAAGCGGAAGGTAGCGGTAATAAACTTCAAGTGAAAGCGTTGCAAACGCGGTTGCGACGGCTCTGCCGAATTGATTACCGCGTTCGCCGACAGGGTTCCAGCTTCCATCATCGTCGCCGCCGCGTTTTTGCATTGAGAGCAGAATCGGTTTAATCCTTTGATTCCAGTTCTCCCATAGATTTCCCTGATGTTGATACAGCGCAAGGCAGCCATAATACCAGTAATAATAGTTTATGTTGTCCTGCGATGGCAGGTGGGCGTTGAGGTATTGAGCCGTCTCAATCATTTGAGGATGTGTTGGCGGGCGTCCTAATAATTGTCTGCAAAACATTCCCTGAGCCGCCATTGCCGGTCGCGGTTCTTTGGTCTGGTATCCATACAGTCCGCCATACTTGCCGCCTCCAACTCTGTCAAGCCATCTATTGGCGCGTTCAAAGACCTCGTCTGGAATATCTATTCCAGCCATTTTTGCGCTTTTCAAAGCCATTAGCTGCCAGCCAAATACTGAAGTATCGCCCGGGTCCTGGGGCTGATAACGCCAGCCGCCTGTTTGTTTGTTTTGCGCCTGAACGATGAAGTCCACAACGCTTTTTAGCGGCTTTAACAATGCGGGGTCTTTTGTTATTCCGTAGGCTTCGGCAATTGCTATTGCGGCTATTCCCTGGTCATACATATTTCCGCCTTCGTCCGGGGCATTTTTCGGGGTGAAGATTTTTCCGTTTTCTCTAACCTGTTCCAGCAGCCATTTAAGACCTTTTGAGAGCGGCTCGTGGTATTGACCTGGTTTATCGTGGCGGACGCCATAGCCCATATAACAGAGGAGCGCAAATCCTGTGGTTGCGATATCGTGACCTTTAACGCCGCCGAACCGGGCGATTGACCAGCGCCCGTCTTTCTCCTGATTCCGGGTAAACCAATCAAGAGCGCGCCTTACAGCCTCTTCTGTCTCTTTGCTGCCGCCAAGTTGATCAATTATTTTGTCGCGCAGCTCCGGATTTCTTAACAGGTATGGAGACAACGGCTTGTCAGCCCGCGTCTCAAACACGATGGACGGCATAATTTTTTTGGTATCAGGGGTTAATCGGGCTATGGTCTGAGGCTGTTTTAAAAGGCTTACCCTATTTTCTTCCAGTTTTGATTCCGGCAGGCTAACTATTGAGGTTGGTTTTGGCAACATCGGCAACGGAGAAAATGATTCTGTCTTCAATCCTGACCCTATTGCTGAACTTATCGGTTCTCTTACAGGCTCAAATTTTATCTCGCTTTCAGAACGGTTTTGTTCCATTTTTTCAGGCGCCGTTTTAGCCAATAAATTTGATTTATAATCTGGGGGCGTTTCCATACCAACAATCTGCTTAATGGGCGGTATATTCAAAATATTGGAGATAGTTAAAGTCGGCGGCGATCGCATCCGGGAATCAAATTCGGTTTTTGCTCTTTTGATTTCAATTCCCGATACTTCAAGCGCAACAGGTTTGAGGTTTACTTCTGGTTCGGTTTTTTCTGGTGATTTGATCGCGACGGCGACCTGCGGTTTTGGCAATATATCCGGCAACTCTGTGATTGGTTTTTTTTCAGCAGGCTTCTCAATTGAGGTTTGCTGTGGCAATTCCATTTTAATCTGAGGCTTATAAGAAGCAACCAACTTTTCCAGTGTATTCTCGGATTTTAAGGTTGCCGGTTGAATCTTTGTTTCGGTCCTGGTTTTCTCTTCTGGCTGCGGAGTTTCAACAAGAAAAAGTCGCGACGGGTCTGCCGGGGGTATATATTCGGTTTGAGACGGATTTGGCTGAATTTCCGGAAATGAAATCGGTTCAATGATATTGTCTATGATTTGAGCTGGTTGCGAGGGCTGTGGAAGTTGAGAAATCTGTTCTCTTATTTCAATAGCGATCTTTTCACGGGCGAGTGCGCCTTCATCAATTGCGACTTCCATAGCCTTTTCGGTGACCGCCGTATAAACCGCCTCTGATAAAACCCACAGGCTTAAAAGAAGGGCTAAAAGAATATGAAGCGCGATTGAGGCGAGAATGCAACGTTGCAGCAAAGAGAGTTTCTGTCTGTATTTAACATCCAGCAATTGGCTTAATAACCACGCAAGGGCAAGAAGGCTTAACAAAAGCGCCAGCAACCACCATTGCCAATTTTTCAAAAATCTTAACAACCCTGCAATGGGCGAGAGGTCTGTTTGCGCCACGACTTCGCGGGTGAATGAAGAGTAAAGGGCGAATTGTCGTTTATCGGGGTTTTTGAAATTAGAACTAAAAACCAGCGCGTAACCTTCCAGGTATGGTGCCGGGTCCATTTCATCGGCTACGGTATTAATTGGGGCGCCAAGGTTCTCTGGGGAGAGCCAGGTCCCGTCAAGGCAGCGCGAACGGTACAGGTCAAATCCGCCAAAGCCGCCTTTGCGGTTAGAACTGAAATAAAGGAATTCTCCGCGCGGGGAGAACGCAGGCTGCCCGTCATCGCCGTCTGAATTGCAAATTGTGAACGGTTGCGGGCTCTGGAATTTTGGAATATGATTTGTTGATTCTCCATCTGCAAAGGCGAGGTAAAGGTCAAAATCGTTTTCAATTGGCGATTGCCGCAAAGTGGCTCGCCAGCGGTCTTTATCGGCTGGGGAAATCGGTTTGTTTTTTGGTCTGTTTGATGAAAACACAAGTTTTGAACCATCCGGAGAAAGCGCCGGGTCATACTCGTCATAGGGGGAATTGATCGGTTCGCTCAGGCAAACGGGCTTTTCCCAGTCTGTTTCGGTTTTTCGGCTCACCCAGATATCATAACCGCCAACGCCATCGGGGCTATTTGAATAAAAGAACAATAGCCTGCCGTCGCTGCTCAACTCCGGTCCAAGCTCGTCAAACTGTGTGTTTAATTTTGCTAACGGTTTTGGTTCGCTCCATTCAGATCCGTTCCAATAACAGATGAACAGGTCTGCATTTTTTTGCGCGCGACCGCTCGCAAAGATTAAAACCTTTCCGTCGGAAGAAATCGTCGGTTCGTAGCAATCTGAATTGGTTGGGAATTTGCCCATCAGCGGCATTGGCGGTTCCCAGAGCACCAGACGAAGGTTGGCATTTAATCCGGGCTGGCGAATCAAAAAACCGTCTGTGTAGTAGCGCCACAAGTCAGGACGCAACAACAAGACCAGCAACGTTAGCGGGATTCCGGCAAGAACCCCGATTTTCAGCAGCCTTTTTATTTTTCTGCTCATATAAATGATGGCTGCGGATAAGTTTATTCTGGCAATTTATAACCTATGTTTGCCTCTTTTACGCCGGCGCGTTTGCACGCCAGAACCGCCGCGGCAACGTGTCCGTGAAGCGCCCGATGGTCGCCGCGAATAAGGACTTTTTGTTCAGGATTTGATTTTACGGCATCGGCGATCAACTGTTGAAGCTCGGGCGGTTTGACTATTTTATTTCCAAACAAACAACTTCCATCTTCTCTTACGTTTACCACAAGCACTTTTGGGGCGCTGCTTAATGTCTGGTCTGGCGGAGCCTCCGGGAGGCTAACGCGGATGTCGCGCTCTTCTCTTTCAAAGGTGGTCGTGGCAAGAAAGAAAATTATCAATGTGAACATTATGTCCACAAGCGGCGTAATATCAATCGGAGAAATTCTGTCATACGATTCTGTTGCGCGTCTGATTCTCATAGCCTGGTATTATTTGTCTTATTAATTTTTTTAAGATAGTATTCCATAAACTCAATTCCCATATCATCAATCTCATCAATTAAACCATCTATTTTTGAGTTTAGAAACTGGTAGACAAAGAACGCCGGGATAGCGATTGTGAGTCCAGCTGCCGTTGTTACGAGCGCCTCGTAAATTCCCTTTGCGAGGAACTCTGCCTTACCGACGCCTACCTGAGTGGAGACTTCAAAAGCGCCAATCATACCATAAACCGTACCCAGCAATCCGAGCAACGGGGAGACCGTTACAATAACCGCGAGAATCCTGAGACTTCGCTTCATTTTATCTATTTCGCGGGCGCCGGCGTCTTCAATCGCCTTTTCAATGGCATCTTCGCCGCGATGAAGGTTCATCAAGCCGGCTTTAAAAATGTTGCCGACCGGCGTTTGCGTTTCCTCGCAAAATTTTACCGCCTCTTCAATGTCAGGAGCGGCGCCTGGATTTGATTTTTCAAGTTTTTGTTTGAGCCCCTCAATAAAATTAGGGGGGATTATTTTGCTTCGTTTTAGACTTACGAATCGTTCAATAGCGCTCGCCAGAGCGATTATTGAACACAACCCGAGCGGGATCATTACCGGTCCGCCTTTTACGATGAGAGTCCAGATTGTCTCTCGTTTCTTGCCCTCCGGGGGCGGTTCTGTTTTTTGAGGTTCGGCTGCGCCGCACACAGCGATGGTGACCCCCAGAACGGCTGCGCATAAAATAGCGCCCTTGAACCCGTGTATCGTTTTACTCATATATTTTCCCACAAAAAGTTCATTTTTGTTCAAGTTTCTTTAACTTTTCCCGAGCGACAATTTCGGCGTCGGTTCCCTGATATTTCTGGATTATCTCCTTATATCTTTCTTTTGCATTATTGAGCTGGTTTTTGGCTTCAAGCGCCCTTGCGATTTCTAACACCGCTCTTGAACGCCAATCCTTGAAAGGATAATTAACATCCACGCGCGTAAGCTCCCTTATGGCTTCGTCATAATTGCCTTCAGCCATCGCGCATTCCCCAATTTGAAACTGGCATCTTGCCGAAAGTTCATCTTTTACGGAATCCAGGTCAATTGCCTTTTTGTAATTCTCCTTCGCCTGATTGTATTTCTTCATATTTTCATACGCCCATCCTATCCCAAAATATGCCTGACGAATGAACCTGCTCTTGGGGTATTTCTGTATAAACAGGGTGTAATTGTTCAATGACTCCTGCCAGTTATCTAAAAGCGCATAACACTCTCCGATTCTGAGCATTGATTGTTCCGAAATCTCCCCGGAGGCGGATTTCCGGGCATTTTTATATAGCGAAAGCGCTTTTGAATATTCCCGCAATTTCATTCGCGCCTCGCCTGCCTGATACGACGCGACAGAGACAAGGTCAGGATTGATCTGCGCGGTAGAGTTCACATATTCCTCAAACACATTTGCTGATTCCAACCAATTCTCCATATTAAATAAGCACCACCCTTTTCTGAAGAGTGCCGCGCTCTTTGTTTTCGGGTCATCTGTCCTCTTGATTACCATATTCAACCGCTCAATCGCTGAGTCGTATTTTTTGGCGCTGTAATCGGCTTCAGCCAATTCCAGCATCGCTGCGGCGGATAATTTACTCCGGGGATATTCCGATATAAGTTGTTCATATATTTTTGTAGCCACAATCGTCCTGCCGGCGGATTTTTCGCACCATCCCCACTCGTACAGCGCGCGTTCACGCAAGGCTTTGTTGTTCTGAATCTTCTTGAACTCCGCGATCGCCCTGTCGTATTCTTTTTTCTCCTCGTAGCACAAACCGATATAAAGAATCGCGTTGTCTTTTAAATCCGACGGTGGATTTGCGTTAACATATTTTTCAAGGGCGGCACGCGCGGAATCGTAGTCTTTTTTTCCGAACAAAATAATCCCCTGCTGGTAGCTGGCGTCCACACCGATCGGGGTATCGCGGTAATTATCTGCCACTCGGGCGAATATTTTCAGAGCCTCATCCTCGTTCTTTTCCTTCAAAGCGCATAAAGCAAGATAGTTTTCTGCTCGCGCCTTTACGCCGCGTTCGGATTGTTGATTGACGACCTCTTGCAGAAGCGACCGCGCCTGTTTCAATTCCCCTTTTTCGTAATATATTCTCGCCAACTCGGTTTTAGCCTGATGAATTACAGAAGAGTTCCCATATTTTGAGATTAATTGCCTGAATTTTTCAATCGCTTTCTCAATTTCCCTCTGTTTTTCATAGGCAAGCGCAAGCCGGAACATACCCGATTCGTAATACGGATTTGATGCTGTGGAAGAAAGCGTTTTTTCAAGCAGGTTAACCGCCTCTTTCCAGTTGCCGTTCTGATAATAGCAATCCCCCGCAATAACCCCTGCAACCGCGGCGGTCTCGGGTTTCTTTGAATTTTTGAGCAACGCCTGCGCTTCTGTCAAAGCCTCGCTGTATCTTCCTGTCCAATGCAATATCTGCGCTATCCGCAGCCGCGCACCTTCCACATCTGCTTTTTGATAATCCTTCACATATCGCCTATAACAATTCAAAGCCTCATCGTATTTGTTTAAAAAAAAGAGATTTTCGCATTGTAAAAATGATACTGCGCCGGCGTTGGAACTACTGCTGAATTTCTTTAAAAATGCCTCGCACAATTTAAGACTATCAGAATATTTCCCAGCCTTGTGAAGCGCGACCGCCTGCATATAAAGCGCTTCAGCCGCCTGCGGCTTGTCTGAAAAAGAGGCAGCCACTTTTGAATACAGGCTGGCTGCTTGTTCATAATTGCCTTTATTCATAAGGGAGTTCGCAAACTCCAGAGCCGCATCAGCCAATGTCGCATCTGATTCCTTTGAAATTATATTACTTAGATAATTAATCGCCTCTTCAGCCCGATTTGCCTTTTGCAGAAAGCGGCAATACCAGATTACGGTCTCTGCGTCGGGCTTTTTGTTTGAAACGAGGCTCTTAAACGTCTGGTCTGCCTTTTTGAAATCGCCCGTTTCCATATAAGCCCGCGCCAGAACCAGCCCAGCCTGCTGTTGGAATTGCGATGACTCTTTAAAATTGTTAAAGAAATTCTTAATCTCCTCTATTGCTGAATCATATTTTTTCTGGGCAAATCTCGTCCAACCGAGTCTGAAGGCAGCCTCAGCGGAATATTCCCCTTTAAACCTTTTTGACGCGGCGTCGTAATATTTTGCGGCGCTTTCCATATCTCCAAGCTCTCTGTAGCATTCGCCCAGCAGAAAATAGAGATGATGAGCCATCGGGGTAGATTCACACTGCTTGAGGTATGGCAAAATAACCTCCGCTGAATTCTTAAAATTCTTCTGCTCAAATTCGGCAATAGCCGAAAGATAAACCACACGCGGTAGATGTTCACTATTGGGAAATAGTTTAACGAATCTTTTGCATTTCTCCGCCAGCAAATCATATTTCTTCTGGTTAAACAAAGTCTCGGCAAGACACACAATCGCAACTTCATTGGTCTTCCCGACTGTTTCTGAGAGTGGAGTCAATATCTTTTCCGCTTCCGAAAATTTCTTTAACATTAAAAGCGTTTGAGCATAAACCAGGCGAACATTCTGCGGTTGCGGGATATTGGTTGAGGTGGTTATAAGATTTGCCAGCAACGGCTCGGCATCGGCATATTTTCCGGTGGCGTAATAACACATTGCCAGACCAAGTCGCGCCATTGTTGCCTTGCTATGATCAGGATATTTTGAAAGGAAATTTTTATATTCTGTTATCGCAAGTTCATAGAGGTTTCTATTGTAAAGGGCATTTGCGGAGTAATAAATGTCAAGTCCGGGGTCTGACGCAGCGGCTGATTCTGAAGCGCCTGAGAGCCTGTATTCAACATTAAATACAGCAATAAGCAAAGTCAGAATTATTATGACTTTTTTAAAAGGCATTTTTAAAACAATGAATTAAATATTTTTCAGCTCAAGGTAATCTTTATATTTTGACGTAATCTATTTCATAAAATTCATTTAATACTTTATTTCTGGATAATTAAATCAAGATATGGCTGAAAAAATCCGCGATGAATTGACGGAGGCGCGTTTTTTATAAGAAATCTTTCAAATCTGGCGTAAGGCTTCAAATTCCACAATAGCCGCCTTGCCAGGCTTCGCTTTCTATTAAATAAACCGAGCGCGCTCACGACATTAAAGGTGTCTGCCCTGCCAATTGCGATTTCAAACTCGTGATAACTTATCCCCCTTCCCCTGCGCAAAAAGTGAAGCATAGTCTGCGGGTTAAGTTCGCGATACTGTTCTGAGATGGACTTTTTTGGACTATACTTTGAGTAGTAAAAAGCCAGTTCATCAGGAAGCCAGTGAAAAAAGGGGAGGCAGGCGGTATGGTCGTCAAAGTACCAGAGTCGGTTCGGCGAACCGGTAACGCACCAGAATTTCCCCTGTTCCAGCATTTGCCAGGTGTTTGCGATCGCCTGGAGGCGCTCGCTTATCGTCATATGTTCAAGCGCGGCAAAAAAGATGATTAAATCAAATCTCTCCTCCTTGAATAATTTATGGACATCAACCGCATTCGCTTTAACAAAACGCGCGTCAAGTCCGTATAAATTGCATCGGTATTCTGCCACTTCAAGGTCTTTTTCAATAATGTCAACGCCGACAATCCGCGCGCCCTGTTCAGCAAGAGCCACGGTGGAACTTCCGGTTCCGCAGCCGATTTCAAGCACCTTTGCGCCGCTCAATCTCACTGCCGAATCAAGCCATGGGATAATGGTATCTCTAAAAACATAAAGTCGCCTGTAAAGATGGTCTTCAAGGTCACTTCGTCCATCTGCGGTTGAAAGATATTGATGATTAGAGTTGAAATATTGCTTTATCAGTCGGTCCTCAAGAGCCTTTCGCTTTTCAGGGTCAATATTTCTAAAATTTACGGATATTCGCGCTGGCGGTTGCGGCAACAAAAATTTTTTTACAATATTTCTAATCATTTTAAAAAACTCATTCAAATTAATAATCTGAACCTGTCAGACATTTTTACTATCGCTGCGGAGAAATTTTGCCACCGCTTCGGTTCTTGATCTGACCTGCAATTTTTCATAAATCCTGCGGATATATGTTCTGACGGTTTCATAACTGATTCCGAGTTTATCGGCGATTTCTTTGTAAATAAATCCCTTCGCAAGCAGTTCAAGCACTTCCTGCTCGCGTGGTGCAAGGCTTTCAGAAGCCGAAGCGGATTCTGCCTTCTGAAATGATTGCACCACTTTGCGCGCAATATGGGTGGTCATAGGCGACCCGCCATTATATACATCCCTGATTGAATCAAGCAGTTCTTCTCTTGATGTGCGCTTTAACAAATAACCTGTGGCGCCGGCTTTTAAAGCGTTAAAAATGTTCTCCGTATCCTCATAAACAGTCAGCATCACAATTTGCGTTTTTGGTAAAAGTTTTTTAAGCCGCGCCACGCATTCAACGCCATCCATACCGGGTAGATTAATGTCCATTAATACAACATCAGGGGGATTTTTAGGAATTTCTTCCAGCGCCTCTTCGGCGGTTGAATAAAGCCCGATGCACTGGATGCCTTCAGCCCGATTTAACACCTTTCCAAGCGTGTTTCTGAATTGCGCGTTGTCTTCAACTATTGCGACTTTTATCGGCAT
Source organism: Verrucomicrobiota bacterium (assembly GCA_039793825.1). GTDB lineage: Bacteria > Verrucomicrobiota > Verrucomicrobiia > Limisphaerales > JAKPVM01 > JAKPVM01. Next base: position 10,320 of record JBAMMJ010000171.1, read on the forward strand.
TTTAATAGATAATGCTATGAGTCCTGTTAATAATCAAGGACGCTTAATCGGCGCTTTTAATCTGACGATTGTTCCGCCTTCTTGCTGTGACTCAATCTGGAATTCCCCGCCGATATCCTGCAAACGTTTACGGATGTTGAACAGACCGCTCCGTTTCTTTTGCTCTACCATTTCAAACCCCGGAAACCCAATCCCATCGTCACAAATTTCAATAATTAATAAATCCTGCTCTATGATTAAACGCAACCATACTTCTTTTGCCTTTGAATGTCTCACAACATTTGTTATGGCTTCCTTTGCAGCAAGAAACAGGTTATGCCGCACTTCAGGCAAAATCGGGATATCAGGCAATCTGGCTGGGATATCGTTGCGAAACCGTATATTTGCCGCCGCCAGGTATTCCTGAGTGTATCTGCAAATATAGGAGGCGAGCCCTTCTAAGGTGTCGTTTGAAGGATTAACAGCCCACACAATTTCGTCCAGCACCTTTGTGGTCTCCCTTGCCGCCTGGGTTATCTGGCGGGCGTGCGATTCAACTTCCAATGGCTCGTCTTTATCAGCCTCGGCAAGCTCCCCAAGAAGGGCAATCTGCGTCAGGCTCGCGCCGAGCTGGTCGTGGAGGTCGCGGGCAATTCGCGAACGTTCTTTCTCAAGCGCCTCTTTCTGTTTTAATCTTTCAACCTGAATTTGCAATTTTCTTGTTGAAACTCTATGAACCGCAAGGACTACCAATCCGAGAATCAGGATTGAACAGACAGAAATAAACCAGAATGTGCGGTAAAACGGCGGTTTCACCACAAGATTAATTGCCGCCCCGACATTATTCCATACCCCATCCTCGTTGCACGCTGTAACAATAAATCTATATTGTCCGGGCTGCAACTTGTTGTATCTAACAAGCCGTGAATTGCCGGCGTCGTTCCATTCGGTGTCAAGCCCTTCAAGTTTGTATCTGAACCTTGCTTGCTCCGGGGCGCGCAAACTGAGGCTTGTAAACTGAATTTCAAGCCGTTGATTTTCTGGCAAAATTGTGACCAACGGCGGTATTAAACTGCTTATACTATTGGTAAACAGTGCCACCCCATCAATCCATAAGCATTCAATAGCTACCTGCGGAGGCAACGGATTTGGTTTTATCTCATCAGGATAAACGCTAATAACGCCTTTAATCGTCGGAAACCAGAGCCTGCCATCTTTTGCCATCCACGCAGAGGGCTGCGAGCCAGACGAACACTCCCCTGTTGGCAAACCATCAGCCTTACCGTAAGTTCTGCAATAAACGGACGAGATTTTTCCGGCAAGAAAATCGTAGATTTGCGCCTTTGGAATTCGTATCAGCCCGAGGCTTGAACCAAGCCATAACTCACCTTTTTTGTCTTTGATTGCAAACGAAATATTATTGCAGGGAAGACCGTTGGCGGCAGTAATATGAAACCAGCGGTTTGAATACAGAGCCAATCCGCCGCTTGTGGCGGCTACGATTATGTCAGGCTCGTAAACAAAAATTGAATTCACAGTGTCACCAGGCAAAGCGCCATCTTTCCGAAGGTATTTCTCTATATTTCCATTTTCAGATATTTTATTTATTCCCCCTCTTGCCGTGCCTATCCAGAGATTTCCGCCTGAATCCTCGTTTATGGAAAGGATGTTGTCGGAGGAGAGCCCATTGCGCGTAGAATACATCCGCCAACTTTTCCTGTCGTATTTCAAAAGACCCTCTCTGGTGCCGACCCAGATGTTTCCTTTCTTATCTTGAAAAATTGCCTGAATAACCCCCATTAACGCATCGCTACCGCCTACGACTTGAAATCGCGAACCGAACAATCTAAATAGCCCTCCCCAGGTGCCGACCCAGAGGCTATTGCTCTGCTTGTCCCAGAAAACGCTCCGCACCGAGCTGTTAAGCAATCCATTTGTGATATTGAAAACCTGAAATTTGTTTTCAAAAAGCCGCGCCACCACGCACCCGGTCGGATCAATCGCGTTAAAACCAAACCATAACGCGCCGTCTGGACTTTCAGTTATTGATTGTGCTGTCATCCCGAATGTTTCCTGCAAAAGGTTAAAAACCGACCGTCTTACCTTGTTTAACCCACCTCCGTCTGTTCCGATCCACAATGTCCCCTCTTTATCTACAAGCAGCGACAATACATAATTATGGGATAACCCATTCTCCTTTGAGATATGCGGGGCATAACCGTTTCCGTTGCCGCCATCAGACCTCGTCTTTACAATATAAACTCCGTCTCCGAGCGTTCCTACAATCAGATTTCCATAACTATCTTCGCAAGCCGATGTAACGGGAAATGAGGGACTCCAGTTGTATCCTCCAATCTCCTCTTCTATATTCCCTGTTTTATATCTTCTTATCCTCCCATCGCCAAGAACCCAGTAACCACCTTTTTTCGCAGGCAAAACATAATCAAGTTTTCTGAATTGCCGCGAAAGGATTATCGGGAGTTCCTTTGGGTCAAGTCCAGCTGTTGAACCGATAACAGAAAATGTTCTTTCTGTGGCAACGCCAATCTCTCCGTTTTCACCAGCCACAACGAGCCTTAAGCCTGACGAGACACCGTGTTCAAAATTCCAGACGTCAATCCTTCCCTCTCTGTGGCGGCACAGTTGCCCGTCTGCGGTGTAAAGCCACACCGCGCCACTTGAATCTTCGCACATTGAGACAACCCTGCCTGACCTATTCCCCCCGCCGATGTTTATATTGATTATTTTGTTGTCCGACTTAACAAGAAATACACCGGACGCCTCCGAACTTATCCAGATATTGCCGGCTTTATCTTCAAATAGCGCAACTATGCGACTATCTGTAATCGCAGGCGTGTTGTTTTCATCAAAAACCGTAAAACGCAAACCGTCAAACTTTGCCAGACCATTCAGGGTCCCAACACACAAATAACCATCCTTTGTTTGAATCATAGAGATAACCGAATTTTGAGGAAGCCCATTTTCGGTCTGCCAAACATCTATTATTAGATTTGAATTTGGACTTGCGCAGAGCGCTGTGCTAATTGTGATAACGACAGGATAAAAAAAGGCTTTTAATTTTAAAACAACGTCCAAAAAAACACAGCAAGTTTTATTTAAAATGATTTTAAATTGATTTAAATTGCCTGAGCCCTTTTCGGTTGGGCGTTTATCAATCCTCGTCATCTTTTATTCCTTGCATTCGTTTTGTCGGACACCCTGCCTTCAACCAGCCATTCACAAACATATCCAGGTCGCCATCCATTACAGCCTGCGCGTTTGAGGTCTGAATCCCGGTCCGCAGGTCTTTAACCATCTTATAGGGATGAAAGACATAACTGCGAATCTGGTTTCCCCACGAGATACTTCCCTTTTCGCCGTAAAAACGTTCCATCTCGGCTTTTTGCATATCCTGGCGCAACGCGTAAAGTTTTGATAACAATAAGCGCATAGCGGTCGCCTTGTTCTGAGCCTGCGAACGTTGCGCCTGAGACGCCGCAACGATTCCGGTCGGTATATGAGTTATCCTTACCGCCGTTTCAACTTTGTTTACATTTTGTCCCCCTTTTCCGCCGGAACGATAGGTGTCAATCTTCAATTCGCTCGGGGGAATAACGATTTCGGTGTCTTCCTGAATCTCGGCGATTACATCAACGCTGGCAAAACTTGTGTGCCTCCGTTTGTTTGCGTCAAACGGAGAAATCCTTACCAGCCTGTGGACGCCGCGTTCGGCTTTGCAATAACCGTATGCGTATTCGCCTCTTACAATAAAAGTTGCGCTTTTTATTCCGGCGGTTTCGCCGGGCAAAACGTCGGTCAATTCCACCTCCCACCCGCGCGACTCGCACCAGCGCTGATACATCCGCAAAAGCATCTCAGCCCAATCCTGAGCCTCCGTGCCGCCAGCGCCTGCGTTTATGCTGATAATACAATTTGAACGATCGTGCGGACCGCTAAGAAAAACCTGCAATTCAAGCAACTCAATCTCTTTTAAGAATTTTTCGGTGTCTTTTTGCAACTCTGCAAAGTGTTCAGCCTGGCGCTGTTCGGGCTCGGCTTCACACAGTTCAAGCATCACCTGCAGGTCGTCAAGCCTTTTGCGGCTCAATAAAACAGGCTCAACCTTCTTTTTTAGCTGGCTCAACTCGTCAATGACTTTTTGAGCCTGTTCACGGTTGTCCCAGAAATCAGGCGAAGTCATTCTGGATTCAAGCTCGCCGATCCTTTTCTGCAGGCTCTCTATGTCAAAGAAACCTCCATAAATGGACTAATTTGTCGTTCGCCGATTTGAGTTGTTCTCTGATATCATCAAACATAGTTCTTTTTCGGTTTAATTTAAATCTAATTAACCTATCTATTTATCTGTTTAATTTTATTCCCTTTTCTTCCAATACTTTCAACATCATTGAAACGGTTTTGTCAACCGCTCCGCTATTTTCCTCAATTACTTTAAGGGCGTTTTTGCCAAGTTTATCGGCAAACTCTCTATCCTGAAGCAATTTTGAAATAGCGGATTCTAATTCAGACTCGTCATTAACCTGCATCGCCGCTTCGCGTTTTAGCAATATCTTTGCTATTGCCGCAAAGTTTTGCATATTTTTGCCGAAAACAATTGGTTTGCCCAGAGCGGCTGGCTCTATCGGATTTTGTCCGCCTTCGGCGATGAGACTTTTACCCACAAACACAACGGTTGCGCAACGATAAAAATCTTTTAACTCCCCGGTTGTATTTACCAGAAGACATTGTATTGAACCCGGCTCAATAGCCGGCTTTGAGTCAACTTCTGTTCTCAAAATATATGAAATCCCAAGTCTATTTAGAACCGCAGCCACATCGCCAGTCCTTTCAAAATGACGGGGAACAAGAATCAAAAACAGGTTTTTCCAGTGTTTTTTTAAATGTAAAAATATTCGCCCGAGTATCTCTTCTTCTCCGTTATGCGTGCTGCCGCCGATAATGACCGGGGCAGACGGTTCAATACCGAGTTTACTTAATAGACTTTTAGCGTCTACTTTGGAAACCGACGGCGCGAGCGAGGCATCAAACTTCAGGTTTCCGGTTATGAACACTCTATTCTGCGGGCAACCAAGCGCAACAAGCCGTTGTTTATCATTTTCATCCTGACATCCCACAGCCGCAAACGAACCGAACAATTCCCGGAACAAAAAACCAAATCGGAAGTAACCGGAAAAAGAGCGTTCCGATAAACGGGCATTTACTAAAAAGACCGGCGCGCCTGTATCGCGAGCCCTCCAGAGAAAATTAGGCCATATTTCAGCCTCTACAATCACAATAAACGACGGCCTGATCGCATTAAAAGCCCTTCTTACGGAAAAGAAACCATCAACTGGATAATAGATTTTTTCCACCTCCTGCGGAAGGCTTTTAACAAGTCCATCCATACCGGTTGAGGTTGTGGTTGAAACTACGACTTTAAATCCTTTCATTATCGGCAATAATTCTCTGACAAGCCTGACACAAATGTTCACCTCCCCAACGCTAACGGCGTGAAACCAGACGGTCGGCTTTGCGCGGATAGACTCCTTAAAAGCGTCGGAATAAAATCCAAACCTTTCAAAAAATTTCCTGCGCCAGTTTCCGCGCCGCCACATTTTCCAGAAGTAATACGGCGAGCTGAACACAAAAAACAAAATGAAAACAATATTATAAATCAACCGTTTAATCATTCCTGAAATCAGCCAACCTGCGGATGGTTCCTGCCGTTATTTTTATTTGCCAGGACGCTGTGTTTTCTGCTGTAAGTGAAATAAATCAGCAGTCCGACAAGCATCCAGATAATAAGCCGCATCCAGGTGCGGTGCGGAAGAGAGAGCATTAAAATCAGAGCCGAAAGCGCCCCCATAGGCGCAACGAACCAAACCGCCGGTACTCTGAAATTGGCAACATATTCAGGATGCCTGATTCTTAACATCAAAACTCCCACCGACACGATTACGAACGCAAGCAACGTTCCGATTGAACAAAGCTCGCCCGCCTCGCGCACAGTGAATAGCGCCGCAAAAAAAGCCACTATCAATCCCACGATTATTGAGGTTATCCACGGCGTCTTGAATCGGGGATGCACTTTATGAATAAATGGCGGTAATAGACCGTCGCGCGCCATTGCAAAAAACACCCTTGACTGCCCATAAAGCATCACAAGTATTACCGAAGACAGACCGGCAATCGCCCCGAGCTTTATAAGGCTCGCCATCCAGCCCATTTTTGCGTGGTCAGCAGCCCGCGCGATAGGATCAGGCACATTTAGTTCTTTATACGAAACAATGCCAGTTGTCACTCCTGAAACAAGAATATACAGAATCGTGCAAACAATGAG
>JBAMMJ010000171.1:16645-18657 GCA_039793825.1 Verrucomicrobiota bacterium
ACCCAATAATCCCGATCGGCATATCCCGTTTTGGATTCTTTGCCTCTTGAGCGGCAGTGCTTACAGCGTCAAATCCTATGTAAGCGAAAAAAACAACCCCCGCCCCCGCAAGAATTCCGCTAAATCCAAAAGCCCCAAATTTCCCCTCATTGGGTGGGATAAATGGCTTCCAATTCTGCGGATCAATCGCCATTGCCCCAACAACAATAAAAAGCAAAACTACTCCGACTTTTACTGCGACGATTATATTGTTGAAAGCGGCTGATTCCTTGATTCCCAGAACGAGCAATGTTGTCACAACAAATACTATAAACACCGCAGGAAGATTAAAAATTGAAGTCGCCTGCTGTAAAGTTGCGGGGTCTGTCCCGGCTGCTTTTAATTTTTCCATCAACAGCGGCGTTGCAACCTGCCAGCCATCGGGCATATTCAACGCGGCTGCTATGCCGCCGGGAATAAAAACATAATGCAATCCGTGAGCGCCAGCGAATTGAGGCGGAAAATCAATCCCCCAGCCGTGCAACAAACTGACCACATACCCCGACCAGCCAATCGCGACAGTTATTGCGCCAACCGCATATTCAAGCACAAGGTCCCAGCCAATAATCCACGCAAACAATTCCCCCAACGTGGCGTAGCCGTATGTATAAGCGCTGCCCGAAAGCGGCACAAGCGAGGCAAATTCGCTATAACAAAGAGCCGCAAAAACCGATGCTATGCCAGCAAGCACAAACGACAATACAACCGCCGGTCCGGCATTTTGAGCCGCAACCGTCCCGGTCAATACAAAAATGCCAGTACCGATAATTGCCCCGATGCCAAGTGTAACAAGGTTTACAGGTCCCAAAGCCCTATGCAGACGCTGGTCATACTCAGCCTCCGCCTGCATATCCGCAACGCTCCGCTTCCTGAACAAATCCTTCGTATTTATCATAAAATTACATCCGGTTTCCCTTTATTACTGAAACTTCTTAATTCTATAATTAAACCCGCGATTCGTTGCAAGAAATGATATAAAAATTAAATCTAATCCATAATCATATCTATCCAAATGATTAATTGAAATATATGGAATGCGGTTATATGGAGTGCGGTGTTAAGCCTGCACAAGCAGGCGCAACACCGCTTTGTGAGGTTAGACAACCACTTGACTTTAGAACAAATATATAACCAACATATTAACCCCCTTTCTTTGTTTTGGTATTTATATTTCTGATTACTCGACACCTAAAATTGATAAACAATACAGAACCTGTGATGAAACTACTTCTTTAGATTTGGTATTTATTCCGTTGTTTTTCTGACATCTAAAGTCACAAAGCTGTGGTGCGGCTACCCCGTAGCCTTACCACAGCACTCCAAAGCGGTGGCGTTGCCACCGCACTCCAAAATGCAATCTTTCTTATTTCACTAACAACTCATAATCCCTTATCCAGCATATCAACAAGGGCTTTTTCATTCTTGCTAATAAAATATAATGGCGATTGGGTCAGTTTAACTTCTTTTCCTATTTTATTTCCGACAACATCGTAACACTCAACCGCGCTCGTCAATTTCATCATCTTTACTTCCTTGTTATTAGACCAGCATATTGCCACGTATCTGTCTTTTGACTTAAAAATATAGCCGTAGTTGCCGTTCCGTTTTATTTTTTTAACACATTCATCTGGTACACCGAGCAGTCTGCATAAAACCGAAGAACTGACATACATCTTTCTCGGCGCTCCGCCGTATTCATACAACACACCGCCGGCGTCGGGGTTGTTAATTGTTCCGCAGGTTCCGGCGTGGAAAAAGATTTTCCTGAATCCATAAGCAAATGCAATTGCCGTATATTTTACGATATGTTCGGCTGCGGCGCGCTCGGATTGCCACCTGCTGCGGTTCATCGCAGAATCGCCTGCTGTAAACGGCAACACCGGCGGGTCATCATCCGCATAGCATCCCCATTCGGTTATCCATACCGGCTTTGGCGTTCCGCTTTTTTCAATCAGATTCCACAACGTGGCAAA